>NZ_JBMPPD010000004.1:0-151456 GCF_049339825.1 Undibacterium sp. RuRC25W
TCTTTGCTCACATCAAACAATTTAGGCGGGTTGCAACGCGATACGACAAACTCGCTGAACGATTTGCTTCATTTGTGGCAATTGCAGCTTCGATGCTTTGGTTAAAATAAATGTCAACACGCCCTAGAAGAGTTTGTATTTTTTATCTCAATTTGCACCATTATGCAGCCGAATGATTACGCGAAACTTGCAGCTTAGCTAACCCACTTGACGCAATGCAAATTGTATTTTGTTGAGTCAAACGGAATGCCGTAGTGCGTTTTTGGGGGATGGTTAGTCCTGCTCACTTCCATTCTTCAATTAAAATAGGTGTTTAGTGAAGAATCGCTTTATGTAGGTTTGCCGATAAGTCGCATGACCCGCTTGGCATTTTTTGGTCTCGATGCACCCACTATCACCCGTCACATGCAACTAAAAAGAACCTATCCCTATCGCTTGCTTAACGTTTTTGCCGAGTCGGTGTTTGGCGGTAACCCTTTATGCGTTTTTGAGCATGCGGAAGGTCTTTCTGATGCTGAAATGCAGGCACTTGCTTTGCAGTTTAATTTATCTGAAACATGCTTCATCCTGCCATCGGATAAAGCGAGCGCAAGAATGCGTATATTTACACCTGATACAGAGATGGCCTTTGCTGGTCACCCGAGTATAGGTACTGCTTCTGTCGTGCAAGATGTACATCGAACTGGCGAGCGGCTCACGCTGGAATGTAAGGCTGGGATTGTTCCCTTGCACCTCGAGGATGAGGTCTGGACGTTTGCTGCGCCACAGGCACCGAAAGCCGCACCGTGCCAGTTAAATGCAGACGAAATTTCAAGGATGTTGAGCCTTGAATGTAGCGATCTGCTGGCGGAACCCCAATGGATGAACACGGGCTCTGATCAGTTGCTTATCCCTCTCAAGAGTGTCGAGGCAGTAAGGCGCGCAAAGTTAAATGGTGCTTTGTTGGATAAATGGCCAAAGAGCAGTCTTGGGCGGCAGACTGGGTATGTGTTTGCCTTTGAAGAAAGCAACGCTGAGGAACCCGCAACGGTTCACGTCACTGCGCGCTATTTTTTTGTTCGGGCGGGAGGCGGTATCGGGGAAGATCCCGCGACTGGCTCGGCTTGCGCCAATCTGGGTGGTTGGTGGTTGGAAAGCAAGCGTCCTGTGCCAGCCCGCATCGAGGTGGCGCAGGGGGCGCAAATTAATCGGCCAAGTCAGTTATACCTTGCGTTGCTGGGTAACAAAACCATACAAGTCGGTGGTAAAGTCGTCGAAATAGGGCGTGGTGTGATCCAAATCTAGGAAAAACGCTTTAAAAGCGCAGAAAGCATGGGAAGTCTAGGGCGAAATCCATTAAAATAGCGGATTCATTCAAATGCAATTGGCAGTGCTCGTGCAACGCACCAGAGCCAGCCCTTCAGGATATCCCCTATGAGCATGTCTAATACCCTAGAAATCGTCGCAGAATTGCGGGCTGGCCGCATGGTCATTCTGGTTGACGAAGAAGATCGTGAGAACGAAGGCGACTTGATTATGGCCGCCGAGTTCGTGACTCCGGAAGCAATTAACTTCATGGCTAAGTTTGGTCGTGGTCTGATATGCCTGACGCTGACCGAAGAGCGTTGCGATGAATTAAATCTTGCTATGATGACCACTCGTAACGGTACGTCATTTGGTACGAACTTTACGGTCTCTATTGAAGCTGCAGAAGGCGTGACGACAGGTATTTCTGCCGCCGACCGTGCGCGTACAGTGCAAGTTGCCGTAGATAAAAAATCAACGGCAAATGATATTGTGCAACCTGGTCATGTCTTCCCGCTCAAGGCACAAAAAGGCGGTGTACTGATGCGTGCTGGCCATACCGAAGCCGGTTGTGATCTGGCCGAGCTCGCGGGTCTGACACCAGCGTCCGTGATTTGTGAAATCATGAAGGATGACGGCACGATGGCACGTCTGCCTGATTTGATCGAATTTGCCAAAGAACATCAGTTGAAAATTGGCACGATTGCAGATTTAATTCACTATCGCAGCCAAACTGAGAGTATTGTGGATCGTGTTGCTGAACGCGATATGCAGACAGTGCATGGCAGCTTTAAAGCGGTTGTGTATCGTGATAAACCTAGTGGCTCTGCCCATCTGGCATTGATTCACGGAAATATTACGCCTGAAAAAGAGGCATTAGTACGTGTCCATCAGCCTGTATCCATTTTAGATTTGCTGGAAAGCAAGGCTACAACACATTCATGGAATATTGCTGCCGCGATGAAGGCGGTGCAGGCAGCGGATTCTGGAGTGATTGTCTTGTTGAACTGCGAAGAGACTGCTGAGCAGATGTTTGATCAGTTTAAAGCACTTAATGCACCAGAAACAAAACCTGTTGGTCGCGCAGCCAGCATGGATTTACGTAACTACGGTATTGGTGCGCAGATCTTAAAAGATGTCGGCGTTGGTAAAATGAAGTTATTGGCGAATCCGCGCAAAATGCCGTCGATGGCTGGATTTAATCTGGAAGTCGTGGGCTATCTTGATAAGCCCTGCAATCAATAAAAGATTGCTTGCGAATGAAGCATGAGGATCAAAAGGTAAAGGAGTTTTTGCCTTCTCGTGTTTTCGTAGTTATCAATAAAGAACAAAAGTATTTTTGAATATGATCAGGCGCACAGGCGCAAGAGAGAACATGATGACAGTTGGACACTACGAATCAAATCTGGATGGAGCAGGCGTACGTATCGGTATCGTACAGGCTCGCTTTAACGACACAGTGGGCAATGGTTTATTGTCTGCTTGTCTGGCAGAGCTCACTCGTCTTGGTGTAATGAATGAAGATATTTTGCACGTTACCGTTCCTGGCGCGTTAGAAGTGCCATTGGCATTGCAAAAAATGGCAGAGACAAATCAGTTTGATGCTTTAATCGCTTTGGGTGCTGTGATCCGTGGCGAGACTTATCATTTTGAATTAGTCTCTAATGAGTCCGGTGCGGGAATTACGCGCGTTGGTCTGGATGCTGGCATTCCTATTGCCAATGCAATTCTGACAACCGAGAACGATGAACAAGCCGAAGTACGTATGCAAGAAAAAGGTGCTGATGCTGCGCGTGTTGCGGTTGAAATGGCGAATCTGACGCTGGCCTTAGAAGAGTTGGCTGAAGCGACAGAGGATGTGGATTACGACGCGTAAGCTTAGTCGTCAGCTCTGCAGGCACTCATCCGGTCGCCTGAGAGGATTGTAATGATAGAACGTAGGCATGCTTACCATTGCCAACCAATGGTGCTCAGTAAAGAAAGTATGCTTACCAGGTAAAATTAAGTAAGAGAAAATAATGAATAATAAAACGCAACACGCCAACCCAAGTAAAAGCCGTTCACCGCGCCACCGCGCTCGTGAATTTGCGTTGCAAGGCTTATATCAATGGCTGCTCAATAACGAAGATTCTGGCGTGATCGACGCCCATATCCGTCAAGCTCACGGATTTGACAAGGCTGATCGTGAACATTTTGACGCGCTGTTGCATGGTGCGATCAATCACTCTATCGCGTTGCGAGAAGAATTCGTCTCTTTAATTGACCGTGGCATCAAGGAATTGTCTCCCATTGAGCACGCAGCACTTCTGATCGGTACCTATGAACTCAAAAATCATATTGAGATCCCGTACCGCGTAGTGATCAATGAAGCCGTTGAATTAACCAAATCATTTGGTGGAATTGACGGCCACAAATATGTGAATGGTGTGTTGGATAAGTTGGCAGTCAAATTGCGTCCCAATGAGGTCGCCGCAAAATAATTGCGCTCTCAGCATCAAGTCATGCCGCCTTTTTTCTTTGACAGAAATCTGGCGGTTTTTTTTATGACAAAATTTTTGAGTCCTTTCTTGTTCTGATATTGAAAAAATCTTATGGAAAATAAACTCGCGTCCCGTTTGGACCATATTGCCCCTTTCCACGTGATGGAATTGATGAAAATGGCTGCTAACCTTGAGTCTCAGGGGTGCCATCTGATTCATATGGGAATAGGGGAGCCAGACTTTACGGCACCCCAACCCGTCATTGATGCTGCAGCCAGAGCGATGTCGGACGGTCGTCTGCAATATACTTCAGCCTTAGGCGTACCAGCCTTGCGTGAGGCAATTTCTGGGCATTACCGTGATAAGTTTGGGTTGGATGTACCTGCTTCACGCATCGTAGTAACCGCAGGTGCCTCCGCTGCACTGCTATTGGCATGTGCTACGTTGGTTGAGGCTGGGAGCGAAGTGTTAATGCCTGATCCATGCTATCCATGTAATCGTCATTTTGTTGCTGCTTTTGAAGGAAAGGCGACGCTTGTAGCGAGCGGCCCCGAGCATCGCTTTCAATTGTCAGATCAAATGGTGCGTGAAAATTGGACTGAAAAGACGGCTGGGGTATTGCTCGCTTCTCCGTCGAATCCAACTGGTACCTCGATCGATTCGGATGAATTGGTAAAAATCATTGCCAGTGTTAAAGAGCGTGGCGGCTTTACAATCGTTGATGAGATTTATCAAGGACTATCTTATGACGCACCACCATTTTCAGCGTTGTCGTTGGATGACGATGTCGTCGTGATCAACAGTTTTAGTAAATATTTTAATATGACAGGCTGGCGACTTGGCTGGCTGGTGGTTCCGGAGCGGATCGTTCCTGCCTTAGAGAAACTAGCGCAGAATTTATTTATCTGTCCTTCTTCCGTTGCGCAATATGCGGCGCTAGCCTGCTTTTCTCCCGAGGTGTTGGCAATCTACGAGCAAAGAAAAGTGGAGTTCAAACGCCGTCGTGATTTCATTGTTCCCGCGCTCAGGGAGTTAGGGTTTGGTATCCCAGTCATGCCCGATGGCGCTTTTTACGTTTATGCAGATTGTTCGCGATTCACTGATGATGCCGATGCCTTTGCGCGGCAAGTGTTGACAGAAGCAGGGGTTGTGATTGTTCCTGGCTTGGATTTCGGTCCGGCAACCGCCACTTCTTATGTGCGTTTATCTTATGCTAACTCGTTTGAGAATCTTCAGGAAGCGGTTATTCGCTTAAAAAACTTTTTGCAGTTGCGTGCCTAAATCAAATTCAAGGTTTACTGTTGATGGGCTTTTAGTTTTTTAAGTCGACAATAAAGAAAAAAGCTGCCACTACTTCACGTAATGGCAGCTTTTTGTTAATCCTTACTGATGGAGCGGTTCGAACGGTTCAAACGTTAATCAGAGTGCAGCGACCTGGTCTTTTACTTCGGTCTTGAGTTTTGCTTCGTTAGTATCAGTTTTAATTTCTGGTACAGGCGTATTTTGACGTGCGACAGGAGCTGATACCACTGGGTTTGCAAAAACAGTCGGAACGTTTTTCCCAGCCGATACATCCTTTAATCGTTTGTACTCAGTCATTACTCGTGCACCGTATCCAGCATCATTGTCAAATGCACCGGCACCAACGTACAGCTTTAAGCCAGCTTCGACTGAGCCAGCACGCGATACGTAATCTTTCAGAATCAACGCGCCAACTTTGATATTGGCAACTGGATTTAATGCTGCTTTGACGCCGCCCATGTCCTCGAATTTTTCCTGATGTACCTTAGACATGACTTGCATCAAACCTTGGGCGCCAACAGGGCTCTCAGCGAATGGATTTAAGCCTGACTCAATAGCCATCACCGACAAAATCAGCAAAGGATCAAGTTTAATATCTTTAGCGGTAAGGTATGCCGCAGAAACTAGCATGTTCGTCGCGTCAGTTGCTACACGATAGCGTTTGGAGAGCCAATTTGTTACCCATTGCTGTTGGCGCTGATTGCCGACTAATTTGAGATCCTCTTCGCTCGTGCTCACATTGTGGCCAGTTGCAGATTGATTGCCTTGGTTTGGTGCCTGCATCAGCATTGCCAAGCTTGGTGGTGGTACTTCTGGCGCTACCAGTTGTTGTTCCGCGAAGGGCGATAAATTTTTAAACTTATCAGCTAGCGCAGGTTTGATAAACATTAGTGCTAGTAAAAAGATGGCGGTAATACCTGTAACCATCACTAGGTGGCGTACGATGGTAATGAAACCACTCGTTGTATCGCGCGCTACTGTGTTGAGTGCGGCGCGTTTTTGTTCAGCGGATAATCCGCTTTGTTGTACAGCTAAAATAAAACGTTGAATCATGTAACCTCCTGAATCATCGCGATGTATCTGCTCAATTTCAAGCGCGATACAAAAACTACTTCACGAATCAGAAACATCGCCCTCGTCGCATGGCGCGATCAAAGGACGCCGGAGCTATTTATCTGTTTAAGTTCGTCACACTTGGTACTGGAGTCTCCAGCGATAAATAACTTTTTTTCGGGTTAAGGCAGACGCCTTTTGAAAACAATCCTTACAATGTCATGTGGGGCCCGATCCCCGTGAATGATGTTACCGTTATTGGTGAGACCTTCTTCGCATCTATAGCGATTGAACCGTTCGTCTCTTCATCAAGTTGGGCGAATTGTAGGGGGGGTTTTATATCACGTCAATACTATCAAAACGAATTGCTATAACTAATGAATCTAAAGAATTGTGTTGGAGTACATCAAAATCAATGAAATCAAACACTTAGGTAAATAAGCTCCACTAACTAGTTCAGACAGACAAAAAAGCTAAAAATGATTAAATATTCCGATTTGAGAGATTTTATTTCTCAATTGCAAGAAATAAATGAGTTAAAACAGGTTGATATTCAGATATCGCCGAATCTAGAGATGACCGAGATCTGCGACCGTACTTTACGTGCTGAAGGACCTGCGCTGCTATTCAATAAACCGACAGGGCATACCATTCCTGTATTGGCAAACTTATTTGGTACGCCGCGTCGTGTTGCGTTGGGAATGGGGGCGGATAATGTGACCGAGTTACGTCAAATCGGACATCTCTTGTCGGCGCTCAAAGAGCCTGAGCCACCGAAAGGATTCAAGGATCTTTTGGGAATGGGGAGCTTGGTAAAAGCAGTATGGGATATGGCTCCCAAAGAACTGCGTGGGGCGAAATGTCAGGAGATTGTCTGGGAAGGAAACGATGTTGATCTATCGCGATTACCTATTCAGCATTGTTGGCCAGGAGATATTGCGCCGTTAATCACATGGGGCCTCGTAATTACCAAAGGGCCCAATAAGAAGCGGCAGAACTTAGGGATCTATCGTCAACAAGTGTTAGGTCGCAATAAAGTTATTATGCGTTGGCTGGCACATCGAGGCGGCGCATTGGATTTTCGTGAGCACTGTATCGTCAATAAAGGAAAGCCGTATCCGATTGCGGTTGCATTAGGGGCTGATCCTGCCACTATTTTAGGCGCAGTGACGCCAGTACCTGACAGCTTGTCTGAATATCAGTTTGCGGGTTTGTTGAGAGGTAGCCGAACCGAATTGGTTAAAGCCATAGGTAGTGAGTTGCGCGTGCCAGCATCCGCCGAGATCGTCCTCGAAGGTCATATTTACCCAGATGAATCGCATGCAACTGGCTACGAACATGCGCTGGAAGGACCTTATGGTGATCACACTGGGTATTACAATGAACAGGATTGGTTTCCGGTCTTCACGATTGACCGCATTACCATGCGTCGTGACCCTATTTACCATTCAACTTATACCGGCAAACCACCCGATGAGCCCGCAGTGCTGGGCGTTGCTTTAAACGAGGTCTTTATTCCTTTGTTGCAAAAACAATTTAGTGAAATTACTGATTTTTATCTGCCTCCGGAGGGGTGTAGTTATCGGATGGCTGTCGTACAGATGAAGAAGTCGTATGCTGGTCATGCCAAACGAGTCATGTTTGGCGTCTGGAGCTTCTTGCGGCAGTTTATGTACACCAAATTTATCGTGGTTGTCGACGAGGATGTGAATATCCGTGATTGGAAAGAAGTGATTTGGGCTATCACGACAAGAGTTGACCCTAGCCGTGATACAACGCTGGTTGATAATACGCCGATCGACTATCTGGACTTTGCCTCGCCAGTGAGCGGTTTGGGTAGCAAAATGGGTATTGATGCGACCAATAAATGGCCAGGAGAGACTGACAGGGAGTGGGGCACGACAATCGTGATGAGTCAGGAGGTCAAAGGGCGTGTAGATAAACTCTGGTCTGATTTAGGCTTGTAATTCAGATATAGCTATCGCTAAACAGAGATAGGCGGGGGTAGTGAACCCGCTTAACGTTGAATTGGCGTGGTGATAATAAAAAAAGGGTGTACGTTCGAAACGTACACCCTTTTTTTGTGCGGTCAAATTACTTGATTGTTGCTTTTTTCAACAATGCCTGTTGGTAATTCTGAACCTTCTGTTGTTGCAAGCCATCGATGATTTGTGGTTTCACTTCTTCGAGGGAAGGGAACTTCAACGGACGAGCATCTTCCAATTTGATGATATGGAAGCCAAACTGTGTCTTCACCGGTGTCTCGGTAAATTGACCTTTTTGCAGTGCAACCATTGCCTCGGAGAATGCAGGGACAAAAGTTGCTGGTGTTGCCCAGTCAAGATCGCCGCCCTTGGCCGCAGAGCCTGTATCCTTGGATTGCTTGGCCAGTTCTTCAAATTTAGCGCCAGCTTTCAATTTAGAGATGATTGCTTTTGCATCATCTTCTTTATCAACCAGAATATGGAAAGCGTGGTATTCCTTATCGCCAGCCTGTGCTTTTGCTTTATCGTATTCAGCCTGGATTTCAGCATCAGTGATAGGGTTTTTCTTGATATGTTCAACCATTAAGGCACGAATTAACAAAGATTGACGTGCAATTTCTAATTGGTTTTTAACTTCAGGATTGGATGCCAGACCTGATTTTTCGGCTTCTTGCATCAATACTTCGCGATTGACGAGTTCTTGTTTTACTTTTGCGCGCAGATCAGGTGTGTCTTGTTGTCCTTGGGATGTCAATTGTTTTACCAGCGCATCAACGCGTGAGGACGGAATCGCTTTACCATTCACTACTGCGAGATTTTGGGCCATTGCTGGCAAAGCAGTTGCAAGAAGTGCTACCAGCAAAAGAGCAGGTTTAAAAGTCATTGTCTGTTCCTAAATAACAAAATAAAAAAAACGGATTATAAATAAACTGCTTAGGTCGGTATCTCTGACGGTGCCAACGCGACAATCGCTAGCGCGTGAACTTCCGTGTGCATCATATCGCCAATGGCATCATACACCAGACGATGGCGAGAAATGCGATTTAGGCCTTCAAATTGGTGAGAAATTATTTTCAAATTGTAATGACCACCTCCCGATGCTGCGCCAGCGTGACCGGCATGTGCGGCAGAGTCGTCGTGGAGCTCGCAGACGACTGGGCTGAGAGTTGCTGTAAGGCGAGATTGCAGTTGATCTAAGCGTGTCATTATTCCGCTTCCTCCATGTACTTTGATAAAAATAAACTTTGCACAACAATGAACGCAGGCGTAATTCCCACCATAGAAATAAGCTTAAAGTTCGCCCACGTGTCTGTCGAAAAATGAAATGCAACCCAAATATTAAGAGCGCCCATTACAAAGAAATAAGTCGCCCAAGCGAGGCTTAAATACGACCACACTTGCTCTGGTAATTTGACCTGCGCCTCCATAACAGTACGGATAAGATTTTTTCTGAAAATAAATTGCGCCAGTAAAAATGCACCGCAATAGCACCAATATAAAACGGTGGGTTTCCATTTGATAAATGTGTCGCTATGAAAGTAAATCGTGGCGCCGCCAAATACCATAATGATAATGAAGGAAATCCACAGCATCGCATCGACGGTTTTTCTTCTCACGAGAAGTGATGTGATTTGAACGATAGAGGCAACCAGAGTGACGGCAGTCGCGAGCAGAATGGGCGCAAGTTCCGTCTCACTCATACCACCAGAAACGAAGGTTGATAGATACTTTTCAACCAAAGACTGGGCGGCGGGTATATGCCCTTCACCCCATTTAAACGTGACAAAAAACAGAATAACGGGGAATAAATCAAAAAGAAATTTCATTAAAAACAGACGTAATCGATAAGTTAAATATAAGGCAGGCATAGTGACGCACTAGCCTGACTCTCTCATTGTAGTGGCACCGACAACGCTGATGCTACATGGAAAATCGTCGCAGATGGTACACAATATTTTTGTGCTAGTCATGCATCAGAACCTGTTTTCGACGCACGTTGGCAGGTGCTTACGACGAACAGCTGACTTCCAAGGTTTTCGCCCAATCCGGAGGAAGTATAGAGTACGCCTCGTTATCTGGTTGCTCATCGAAGGGATTCTTCAATACAGATAGTAATGTAGTTATTTCAGAAAAATCCTTATTTTGTGCCTTTTCGATTGCATTTTGGGCTAAATAGTTCCGCAAAATATATTTCGGGTTTGTGGCTAGCATTGCCGTCTGGCGAATGGCTGCATTGCTTGATTCCAGTTTTAGGCGTGCTCTGTAACGTTCGAGCCAAGCTTTCAATGCCTCTCGGTCAATGAAGAGATCAAGGAGGGCGATGTCTTTAGTGCTAATGTCGTTTTCCAAATGACTCAAATTCCGGAAACTGAGCGTGAAGTCTGCATGGTTGGCTTGTAATAAAGCAAAAAAATCATCAGCGAGCTGCTTATCTGTTTCATGGCTGGTGGTGAATCCGAGTTTGGCACGCATCAAAGACGCCCATTTGTCCGTAAAGCTACTAGCGTAGACGGATAGCGCCGCCTGTGTGTCCTCTACTGTTCCGATAAGGGGAAGCATTGCCTGTCCTAGTGCGTGCATATTCCAGTTGCCTACGCTTGGCTGCATCTTGTAGGAGTAGCGTCCTTGCTGGTCGGTGTGGTTGCAAATATGTGCTTCGTCAAACGCTTCCATAAAACCAAATGGTCCATAGTCCAGCGTCAGCCCCAGTATTGACATGTTATCGGTGTTCATGACGCCATGCATGAACCCCACAGATTGCCATAGCGCCATTAATTCGGCTGTTTTGCGTGTCACAATCGTAAGCAGGCTCTGGTAGGGGTTTTTGTCCTCTTTGCATTCCGGGTAATAACCATCAATCACAAAATCGGCTAATACTTTTAATTCATCGTGGCGTCGGTGGTAATACCAATGTTCAAACGACCCAAAACGAATAAAACTCGGTGCCAAGCGGGTAACTACCGCCGTTGTTTCGGGGGCTTCACGGAAAACGTAGTGATCTGACCCAGTAATGCAAAGTGCTCTCGATGTAGGTATTCCAAGCGCATGCATCGCTTCTGAGCATAAAAATTCACGGATGGATGATCTGAGTACAGCACGCCCATCGCCTGACCTTGAATAGGGTGTTGGACCAGCACCTTTCAATTGTACTTCCAGACGCTGTAGATCCTTGCTGACCGTATCGCCTAATAAAATAGCGCGACCATCACCCAACTGACCAGCCCAGACACCAAATTGATGTCCGGAATAGACGGTGGCAAGTGGTGTGGCATTAGCGGGTAATTGGTTGCCGGTAAAAAATGCGACGACTTCGCGCTGATTAAATTGTTCCACCTTGATATTTAACGCTTCTGCTTGTGAAGGGCTCACAGATACGAGATAAGGCTCTGGTAGCGGCGTAGGGCGTAAATGTGTAAAGAAACTGGGTGGAAGATTTGCAAATTGACTTATTTGCAAAAAATGCTCAATGCTTGATATCCCATCTGGGATGAAATCATTTGAAACTGACATGAAAGAATACGCTGAGTAATAATGGGCTTCATTCTGCCAGAGTATGCGTCTTTATGTTTATTTTGTATTTTGTTGCGAAGATCGCATTGATGGCAAAGCGTTGCTCTGTGGTGCTGATTGAGGCGAAAAAGAGGAGTGCAACAAGTTATTGTAAAAAAATAAGGGTTTATCTCCTAAGAAATAAACCCTTATCTGTGCGACTTAGCGTTGGTTCTTATTTAGTTTGTCATTAGTTCGCGGACTTTACAGCCGTCAATCAGGAAAGACAGACTAATGACGAGAACTAACTCACCCTCAGCGGAGCGGGCAGTGCCTGTTATCCCCGGCGTGCTGATGCAAGTCAGTGGTTTGATAACAAGGTCAGCGGTGCCATCAACCGAGTCAACCGATAGGATGTAAGGGTTGGGTGCTGCGATAACGATACCAACGCGCTCAGACGATGGTGAATATCCCAGCGTTTTACCGAGTGATTTGACTGGCAATGGTCGGCCTAAATCGCGTAAAACAGGCTGGCCACCAACACTTTCAAACGTTTCTGGTAATTCAACGACACGTTGTACCGTTGCCATTGGTAACGCTAGTGATGCACCGTCGGTGCGAACCACCATAGTTGGTACGATAGATAATTCGATTGGCAGGCGAATCAGAAAGGTGGTCCCTTTGCCAAGCTCAGAAGCAATACGAATGGCACCCCGATGGCGCTCAACCGCTGTTTTCACCACGTCCATCCCCACGCCACGACCCGACACACTTGACGCGACATCTTTTGTCGAGAATCCCGGTAAGAAGACGAGCTGGAATGCCTCATCATCAGTGCGCGCATCGTGAGAATTGATCAGGCCTTTTGATATTGCTTTATCCCTGAGTCGCTGTGCGTCCATCCCTTTGCCGTCATCGGACACTTCGATCATGACGCTGCTTGCTTCTTGCCAGGCCTTGAGTGAAATGGTGGCACGCGGCGACTTGTTCGCGACCAAACGCTCCTCGGATGTTTCAATGCCATGGTCTAGCGCATTGCGGAGCATATGAACAAGTGGGTCATAGAGGCTATCGACAACGACACGGTCTACCTCAGTTTCTGCTCCGGTGATATTTAAATCGACTTCTTTGCCTAAATCGCGTGCCAACTCTCTGACTAATCGTGGAAATTTCTGAAACAGTCTTCCCACCGGTTGCATCCGCGTCGCCAACGTTGCACGTTGTAACTCTGTTGAGTAGCGTGATGCGCGCGTTAATGTCTCCGTCAGCGCTGCCATTAATGGTGCGGCTTGGCCATCAAACTTGAACTGCCCCAGTTTTTCTAACAGTACAGCCGCCTGATTGGCTGCTTGTACAGATTCACCGGCGACCTCAAGCAAGACATTGAGTTTCACAGCATCGATTCGAATGCTTTCTTCTTTTGCTGGTGCATTTTGTTTAACGTCAGCGTTGGATAGAGAAGTTTTGATCGCTTCTGTTTCCTCGCGCACGCTTGCTGGTTGCGGTGTCTCATGCGCTGGCTCTGCCACCTCGGGCAATGAACCCGCTGGTGTCACTGCTTTGTAGTAGGCGGCCCAATCAATATTTCCATCTTGGTTTTGTGCAGGCGCAGATGCGACCTCGACTGGTGCTGTAGGGCTTTTTACAGCAGGGGCGGCAGCGCTAGCGGCTTTTTTGCTGACGCCTTTGCTTTCGATCGCATCCGTGAGCATTGTTTCCAGCGATTTTGGCATCGTTGAGAGCTGATCGGGTGCAACGCCGTTGTTGAGCGCTGTCAATTGATCTGCTACGAATCCACTTGCTTCTAATGCTGCTTCAATTGCCTCAGGTGTGACGGCAACCTGCCCAGTTCTTAGTGCATCAAATAAATTTTCCGTCAGGTGACAAGCGGAGACCATGGCTGTCAGGTTCATAAAACCTGCACCACCCTTAATCGTATGAAACGACCTGAACACCGCATTGAGCGTGTTCATGTCACCAGGGTTGCGCTCAAGTGAAAGCAGATGTTCTTCTACATTTGTCGCCAGATCGAGCGCTTCGACGACAAATTCTTTGAGCATGTCATCCATTAGAAACCTAAGCTATCAAGAAGATTATCGACGTCATCCTGCTCCAGTGCGGCATTAGGAACGGATGGGCCCTCCATCAATTCTACTGCTTTTTCTTTTAACTCTGTCGGCGCATTGTCGAGCAGAATTTGTGCGAGTTCACGCTCAACGGCTTTGTTGATGGCAACTACTTTTTTAATTAACTGACCAGTTAAATCCTGGAAGTCCTGGGCCATCATGATGTCGAGTAGGCGCGCTTTTTCGGCATCAGTTGCAGTCAAAACGATATTGGCAAATGTTTTGGAGTCGTTAGCAAGGGATTTAAATTCCTCGATGCTGAGTTTTCCTGCAAACAGATCGTTCCAGCGCGCATCCATGGTTTTGGCTTTTTTTGCCAATTCATCTTGCTCTGGCATACCAAGATCAGTCGCATTTAATACCTTGTTCGCAGCCTGTTCAGTGAGTGTAGCAACATACTCAAGGCGATCTTTAGCGTCTGCTACCTGAATGGCGACATCTGATAACGAACGATCATAGCCCAACTGACGCATTGAATCATGCAACATTCGAACAACATTGCCGAGTCGGTCAAACATCGGTTTAGTCGCATCTTCGTCCGTATTGTGGGGATTTAACTTCGCAATTGGCTCGCCAACTGGTTTGGAAGTAGTGGCGCCTGCTTCTGGCGCAGATTGGATAATTGAGGCAGGGGGGGCAGTTGTTTCCTGGCGCTGACTTGCCATTTCTTCAAACAAAGCATCCAGATCATCTGCTGAATCGGTCATAGTTCTTCATTCTCCATAATCGCTGTGACTTTTGTGCAATTTTTCCACAAATATCATGGTCTGTCGTTACTTTTAAGCAAAAAAAACGAGAAAAGATTCTCTCACGTGCAAATTTAAAAGTAACGGGAATTTTGAAATTTTATTTTCATCAACTTGAGGCGTTCTTTTTCAAGGAATGCACAAACTTCGTCTCGCTCTATACTATCAGGACTTTTGAAAAGAGTAACCTATGCTGTTGAAATTTGTCATTGTTTTGCTTGATTAAATACAGATCCCAGTCAAATTTCATTTTCAGCTGCTAAAAATACCTCTGGCGTGAGGGTGGAAAATAATCCTAACTTACGGATACGTTTAGCCAGCTTAAGCAGGGCTTTGTCTTTTGTAATTAAAAAATGTGCCTCAATATCGCGGGCAATTTCAAGGAATTTCTGATCATCTTTATCACTGCAAACAGGAAGCTTGATATGGCTTTTGTCTTCAGGAGATATGCATTCGATGAGTTCATCAAATTGTATTTTGATGTCGTTGACGTTTTCAGGTGTGACAGGAAGGTGTGGATACTTAAGAACCGCGAGCCATTCATCTCTGCATTCGGGTCGGGTATAGGCTTTTAATTCGCCATTTTGCAATCCTGCTAGGAGCTTATTCCAGCGTTTGTCGTGAAAAACAAATAAATCGAGACAAACATTCGTGTCAATGATGATGCGCTTGGGTATGATGGAGTTCATTATGTTTGAAGAAGTCAATAACTATGCTCATTGTATTATCTCCCGCTAAAAGTCTCGATTACGAAACACCCGTTAACACAAGTATTTTTACACAGCCTGAATTTTTAGAGGAAGCCCAACAGCTCGTTGGGATTGCGAAGCAGCTTTCAGCGCCTGATTTGAGTGCACTGATGGATATCTCGGCAGACCTGGCGCAACTTAACGTTGACAGGTTTAAAGCATGGGAAAAAAAGCCAAAAGGCAAATCAAATAGACAAGCCATTTTTGCGTTCAATGGCGATGTTTATGAAGGGCTTCAGATAACGAGTCTTAATTCCGAACAAATCGAGTATTTGCAGAGGAATTTAAGAATATTGTCTGGCTTGTATGGGGTCTTAAGGCCGCTTGATATTTTGCAGCCCTATCGACTTGAAATGGGCGTGGCATTAGCAAACCCGCGCGGGAAAAATTTATACGCATTTTGGGGTGCTAAGGTGACCGAGGCTCTCAATGAGCAATTGAAGATCAATGCTTCATTAACATTGTTGAATTTAGCTTCAGAAGAGTATTTTAAGGTTGTGAAGCCAGTGTTGTTAAATGGCACAATTATTACGCCGATTTTTCAGGATTGGAAAAATGGTAAATATAAAATTATCTCTTTTTACGCAAAAAGGGCTCGAGGGCTTATGGCTCGTTTTTGTGCTGAGCGGGTCATTGTTGATGTCGAAGACATCAAAGAGTTTAATGTGGAGCA
Organism: Undibacterium sp. RuRC25W; assembly: GCF_049339825.1. Classification (NCBI taxonomy): domain Bacteria; kingdom Pseudomonadati; phylum Pseudomonadota; class Betaproteobacteria; order Burkholderiales; family Oxalobacteraceae; genus Undibacterium; species Undibacterium sp. RuRC25W. The sequence continues at coordinate 15,888 of NZ_JBMPPD010000004.1, forward strand.
GTACGCTTATTGCGAAGAAGAATCTACTGATAAAAAATGGGTTTTTCGTCGGCGCATTGAATAGTAATGTTTATTTTTGTGTCTAGAAAAAAAACCGATCTCATGATCGGTTTTTATGTGTTTAACATCAAAAGAGACGGATTACCAGAATTTCCACCAGTCCTTCTTGTTCTTGTCGATACCAGTAACAAAACTGCTATCAGGGAAATTCTTCACTAATACTCGGTTCGCATCGTCTCTTAGGTCGTTCATGCCCATCGCGTTATAGGCTTTTACCAAGATAAATAATGCTTCCTCGTTTGCCGGTGCATCAGGATATTCCTTAATTGATGACTGGGCGCGATTTGCTGCTGCCAGATAAGCGCCACGGCGCATATAATAGCGGGCGACGTGAACATCGTACTTAGCAAGGGCATTGACGAGGTATTTCATACGCGCCAGCGCATCGGGCGTATACTTACTATCTGGGAATTGGGTGACCAGTTGTTTGAAGGCGTCAAAAGAATCGCGTGATGCCTTTGGGTCGCGTTCTGTAATATCTTGGCGCGCGATAAAATTCAGTATGCTTAACTGATCGTTGAAATTAATTAGTCCGCGCAGGTAGTACATGTAATCAACGTTTGGATGATTTGGGTGTAGCTTAATAAACCGTTCAACTGCGGCAAGTGCTTGGGCTTGGTCACCTTGCTTGTAATAAGCATAGGCAGTGTCCATCTGTGCTTGCTGTGCGTAGGTGCCAAATGGAAAGCGTGATTCCAGTTTTTCATAATACTGGACCGCTTTTTCGTAGCCGCCGTTAGAGAGTTCGTCTTTTGCTTCAGCGTATAATTTTGATGCTGACCATGTTTTGGTCTCATCAGCTTTGTCACCAAAAACACCGCAGCCGCCTAAAGTAAGCGACGCGGCCAGAGCCAGGACCAGCAATTTCAAAGATTTAATGTGCATAAATGTGTGCGTAAGCATGAAAACAATTTACGGATTATAGCCGATGACAAAAAATGTGAAACCAACTACAACAGTGATTTTGTCAGATTCTGACCTTGACACGGAAGCAGAAGTAGTGAATGAGGATGGTGATATCGATGAGGAATACGTTTCTGAGGTCGAAAACATCGAACTAAAATTGACTTCTGCTGCCTGTGGCGAACGATTGGACAAGACTATCTCTAAACTGGTTCCCCAATATTCGAGAAGTCGAATCCAGCAATGGATCGAAAATGGATTTGTCACTGTAGATGGTAAGCCAGGGCGTGGGAAAATGACCATGCTTGGTGATGAAAAAATTATCATTATTCCCCAGGCAGCACCAGATGAGGGCGCCTATGAGCCTGAAGATATTCCTTTGGATGTTGTATATGAAGATGATGCACTGGTTGTAATTAATAAGCCTGCTGGGATGGTCGTTCATCCGGCGGCTGGGAACTGGACTGGGACCTTACTCAATGCCTTGCTATTCCGGTGGCCGCACTTGGTGGGTGTGCCACGTGCTGGTATTGTTCATCGTCTTGATAAAGATACATCGGGTCTGATGGTCGTTGCTAAAACTCTCGTAGCGCATACTGACTTGGTTCGTCAATTGCAAGATCGTAGCGTAAAGCGTGAATACTATGCATTGGTATGGGGTACGCCAAACGTCTCAGGAACAATCGATGCGCCAATGGCGCGGCATCCTCGCGATCGGATCAAGATGGCGGTATCACGCAGCATATTAGCAAAGCCAGCTGTTACGCATTTCCAGCGCATTGCGACTGGTATGTTAGAGAAATTTCCAAATAGCCTCGTTGCCTGCCAGTTGGAGACTGGTCGCACGCATCAGATCCGGGTACATATGTTATCCCTTGGCTTTCCTTTGGTCGGTGACCCCTTGTACGGGAAGCAGCATCTGGCGCGTTTTTTCCCGCGTCAAGCGCTACAGGCACGTAAGTTGGGCTTGATTCACCCTGAAACGGGTGAGCATATTGAATGGGAAATTCCTGTTGCCGCAGATTTTCAGGAGCTCATCTCAACTTCCGGAATATCGCTTCCATGATCGACACCAGTTCTGGATTGCCGTTTGACGTATTGCAACCAGATTGGCTGGGGATGCCGTCGCGTGTCAAAGCGTTTGCAACCTTGCGTGCAGGTGGCGTTAGTGTTGGCCCCTTTGGTGGAATTGATGGCGTCAATGGTTTCAATCTCGGTGACCACGTTGCAGACGATCCGCTGGCCGTTGCCAGTAATCGGCAGCGTTTGAACGCATGTTTGCCGTCTGATGTCATATTCTTATCACAAGTTCATGGCAATATTGTTGCTCGGGCCGAGGGGATGCCTGCTGGATTGAATGCTGATGCTGTAGTGGCATCGACGCCGGGGGTGGTTTGTGCAGTACTGACCGCCGATTGTTTGCCTGTCTTGTTCAGCGATGAAGATGGTGGCGTTGTGGCCGCAGCCCACGCTGGCTGGCGTGGTTTGTCTGCCGGCATTCTTGAGAATACGGTCAGAGAGATGCGGTCATGCGGAGCAGGAAAAATCTCTGCATGGATGGGGCCCGCAATTGGCCCGCTGAAGTTTGAGGTGGGTCAAGATGTTTATGATATTTTTGCTACGCAAGATAAGGAAGTTAGACGTTTCTTTGTTAAAATTGCATCAGAGGGTGGTAGCGGTTTGCAACAGAAATATCTGGCCGATATCTACCAGTTGGCGCGTCACGTATTAAGCAACGTTGGTGTGATGCAGGTGACTGGCGGATACTGTTGTACCGTCAATGATGCGCAGCAATTTTATTCGTATCGAAGAGATCGTGTTACCGGAAGGATGGTAAGTTTGATTTGGATCGATCCGACGGAATAAGTTAATGACCTTCTGTTTCTTGCGTCGCAGAATCGCTATCCAGTTGTTTTTGTTGCAGTGCAGCTAATTTTTCGGTGTGCTGCCGCTTGCGCAGAGGGGCGCCCATCAGGTATAAAAGTACCGTGAGCGGCAAAACGCAGTAGAAGGCAAAAGTCATCGCTCCTGCGATGATTGAGGTTTCTGTGATTGCCATCAGTAAAACAACATAGACCCAGGCAATAGCAATAATGTACATAGAAATTAGTTGGAAGTAATCGAAGTTTTAATAATTTTAAAGCATGAAAGCTAAAAATTAATCCACAACGATACGCGAAAATCAGGAGGCACGCATGAAGACTTTTGATCCTCAAGCTATGTACTCCGAATGGATGTCACAGCTAGTGAATCACAACCCCTGGCAGGAATGGATGAAGCCTGCTACTTCCGTAGCACATTTACCGATCTTGGATGTCTTGAAAGAGGCTGGGGCAACAATTAACCCGACTGCTCTTGCACAATTGCAGGCTGACTATATGCGGGAATTTGGTCAGCTATGGCAAAGCTTCACAGTCTCAAAGTTACCAGAGCTCAACGACAAGCGGTTTTCTGCCAAGGATTGGCATAATCACGCAATGCACTCCTATAGCGCGGCAAGTTATCTTCTTAATGCTCGTTTTTTAATGTCCTTGGCTGAGTCTGTTGAGGCGCCTGCGAAGATAAAGCAAAAGATTGGTTTTGCAGTGCAGCAAATGATTGATGCGTTATCGCCAGCTAACTTTTTGGTGACGAATCCCGAGGCACAATCAAAACTTATTGAAACAAAAGGCGAAAGCCTAGCTAAGGGTATTACCCAGATGCTCGCTGATATGCAAAAAGGGCGTATCAGTCAAACTGACGAATCTGCGTTTGAAGTGGGTAAAAACGTCGCAACAACTGAAGGTGTTGTGGTGTTTGAGAATCGCTTATTCCAGTTGATTCAGTACACGCCCCTCACAAAGACTGTCCATCAGCGGCCACTGCTGATGGTGCCACCATGCATTAATAAATTTTATATTCTTGACTTGCAACCAGAGAACTCACTAGTACGTTATGCCGTTGAACAAGGGCATACGGTATTCTTGGTCTCTTGGGCGAATCCAGATGCAAGCATGTCCGATGTAACCTGGGATGATTACGTTGAACAGGGTGCGATTAAAGCCCTCGAGGTTGCTTGTGCGATCAGTAAGCAAGATAAAGTTAATGCATTCGGTTTCTGTGTCGGCGGCACTATTATCTCAACTGCGCTCGCCGTATTAGCCGATCGGGGAGTTCATCCTGTCAGTAGCCTGACGTTGCTGACTGCCTTACTTGATTTCTCAAATACCGGTGTGCTTGATGTATTCGTCGATGAGATGCAAGTGGCGATGCGCGAACAAACAATCGGTGGCGGAGGGTTGCTGCCAGGTCGTGATCTCGCCAGCACATTCTCGAGTTTGCGTGCAAACGATCTGGTCTGGAACTATGTGCAGTCTAATTACCTCAAGGGTGAGGCTCCACCGCCGTTTGATCTCTTGTACTGGAATGCAGATAGTACCAATCTCCCAGGTCCGATGTTTTGCTGGTACCTGCGAAATACCTACCTTGAAAACAAACTCAAAAATCCGGGCGCACTGACTGTCGCTGGCAATAAAGTGGACCTCGGAAAAATTGATGCGCCGTTGTTTGTTTATGGGTCGCGCGAAGACCATATCGTTCCGTGGCAAGCTGCATTTGCCTCCACGCAGTTACTCAATCCAACGAATAAGGATAAAAATAGTTTTGTCCTTGGGGCATCTGGGCATATTGCGGGTGTTGTCAACCCGCCAGCGAAGAAGAAAAGAAGTTATTGGATTAACCCGAGTGCAGTCGGAACGGATACGAATGCTTGGCTGGCGGGTGCCACTGAGCATGCCGGAAGCTGGTGGCCAGTGTGGGCTGAATTTTTGGCCGAGCACGGCGGACGCATGGTAAAAGCACCATCGGTGGCAGGAAATAAAGATTTTGCACCGTTTGAGGCAGCACCAGGTAGTTACGTCAAAGTGAGAGCAGATTAAACGTTGTTGTGTTGGGTTTTATATTTAAAACAGGAGAAACAGTATGGCAAAGCGTATTGCGTATGTAACTGGCGGTATGGGTGGAATCGGGACTCCAATTTGCAGACGTTTGTGCAAGGAAGGCTACATAGTGGTTGCTGGCTGTGGCCCAAATTCTACTCGTAAAGATAAATGGCTGGCTGACATGCGTGCGGAAGGTCTGGATATTCATGCTTCCGAAGGTAACGTGTCTGACTGGGAATCAACCAAAGCTGCTTTTGATAAAGTCAGAGCAGAAATCGGTGAAGTCGATGTGTTAGTTAATAATGCAGGTATTACGCGCGATGGTCAGTTCCGTAAGATGAGTAAGGCGGATTGGGATGCGGTGATGGATACCAACCTCAACTCCTTGTTTAACGTCACCAAACAGGTCATCGAAGGTATGGTTGATCGCGGTTGGGGTCGCATTATTAATATTTCATCTGTGAACGGCCAAAAAGGCCAGTTTGGTCAGACAAATTACTCGACAGCAAAAGCCGGTATTCATGGTTTCTCAATGGCGCTTGCCCAAGAGGTCGCGACGAAGGGTGTGACAGTTAATACAGTATCCCCTGGCTACGTTGGTACAGACATGGTTAAAGCAATTCGTCCTGATGTCTTGGAGAAAATTGTGAGTGGCATTCCAGTTAAGCGCCTTGCAGAGCCAGAAGAAATCGCTTCTATCGTTGCCTGGATCGCCTCGGATGAAGGTGGATACGCAACTGGTTCCGATTTCTCCATTAACGGCGGTCTGCATATGGGTTAAGGTAATCGAGGTCAGATTTGGCTTCATTTACTGTTTTGTCGTCGTCCACATTTGCGGCATAGTATTGCAATTAGGCAAGCTTGTGTAGCCACTGGTAAGCTTAAGCAGAATGTTTGGTGATTTTTTTCTGCAATGCAGTAAAATGGGTTCGCCGAGATGAATATCATTTCGGTGAACTATAAAAAATTGCGGCAAGAATTGCAACGCAATGCAAAAAAGGGGACAAACAAATTTGGTTGTTTTAAAGAAATTTGAAACGCCATCTTTGCTTGAGTGAGTCTGTGTTTTGTCCATTGTGCGTATCATGGCAGAGCAAGATGTAGAAGTTATCAATTGAGATTTCAATGAATAGCGCAAAAAAAACCACGCAGCATTTGATCAAAAAATATCCTAATCGTCGTTTATATGACACGCAGACCAGTAGCTATATCACTTTGGTCGATGTGAAACAGTTCGTGCTCGATAATGACGACTTTGCAGTCATTGATGCGAAATCAGGTGAGGATTTAACGCGCAGCATTTTGTTGCAGATTATTTTGGAAGAAGAAGCGGGCGGTACGCCCATGTTTTCCAGTGTTGTTCTGTCGCAGATCATTCGCTATTACGGTCATGCAATGCAGGGCATGATGGGTAATTACCTCGAAAAAAACGTTCAGGCGTTCATCGATATTCAGAATAAACTGGCAGAAAATTCAAAAGGCATCTACGAAGGTAAGCCATTTAGTCCTGAAATGTGGACTCAGTTCATGAATGTTCAGGGGCCAATGATGCAGGGTATGATGGGAAATTATATCGAGCAAAGTAAGAATTTATTTGTGCAGATGCAAGAGCAAATGCAAAGTCAGGCAAAAAATATTTTCAACGTATTCCCATTTAATCCTGAAGATGTAAATAAGAAATAATCAAAAATTTATAATTATTTTAGTTAAGCTGCTGATTTTTCAGGAAATTTCACTGAAGCTAAAGCAAGTAGGCTTGTCAAAGGGTACAATAGCGGATTCGCTTTTGTACCTTTTTGTTTTTACGCACCCTCTATGTCTATTACTGAAATACGCCGCCAAGAAACTCCCACTTCACCTAAAGTGGGGTTTGTCTCCCTCGGTTGCCCGAAGGCCTTAGTTGATTCTGAACAAATTTTGACGCAGTTGCGGGCTGAAGGCTATGACACTGCGAAGTCTTATGATGGTGCAGATCTGGTGATTGTAAATACATGCGGTTTCATTGACGCTGCTGTTCAGGAGTCATTGGACGCCATTGGCGAAGCACTTGCAGAAAATGGGCGCGTTATCGTGACTGGGTGTCTCGGTGCTAAAAAAGATGCTAATGGCAAGGACATGATTCAGTCGATTCATCCCAAGGTGCTGGAAGTGACAGGGCCGCACGCAGTGGGCGAGGTGATGGCTGCCGTACATAAACACCTGCCAAAGCCGCATGAGCCGTTTATTGATCTGGTCCCAGCTCAAGGCGTTAAATTGACACCTAAGCATTATGCGTACTTAAAAATCTCTGAAGGCTGTAACCATCGTTGTAGTTTTTGCATTATCCCATCCATGCGCGGCGACCTTGTATCACGTCCGATCGCTGACGTGATGCTGGAAGCCGAAAATCTGTTTAAAGCCGGCGTGAAAGAATTGCTGGTCATTTCTCAGGATACGAGCGCGTACGGCGTTGATGTTAAGTTCCGTACAGGCTTCTGGAATGGTAAGCCGGTCAAAACGCACATGACGCAGTTGGTTGAGGCACTGGGTGAATTGGCAAAACAGTACGACTCATGGGTGCGATTGCACTATGTCTATCCTTATCCGCACGTAGATCAAATTATCCCGTTCATGAACAATGGACATGTATTGCCTTACCTCGACGTTCCATTGCAGCATGCGCACCCAGATGTGCTCAAGCGCATGAAGCGCCCGGCGAGCGGTGAAAAAAATATTGAACGTATCAAGGCATGGCGTGAAATGTGCCCAGACATCACGATCCGTTCGACATTTATTGCTGGCTTCCCAGGCGAGACGGAAGAGGAGTTCGAGTACATGCTCGACTTCTTGAAAGAAGCGCAAATTGACCGTTTAGGATGTTTTGCTTATTCGCCAGTCGAAGGCGCAACAGCCAATGAGATCGAAGGCCAATTGCCTGATGAAGTCAGAGAAGATCGCCGTCGCCGTGTGATGGAATTGCAAGAAGGTATCTCGAAACAACGTCTGCAAGCCAAAATCGGCAAAACCGTGCGCGTCTTGATTGATAGTCTTGATCGCAGTGGTGGTGTCGGACGTAGTTCAGCAGATGCACCAGAAATTGATGGTGTGGTGTATGTGAAACCACCATTTGAGCCGCATCGCAAATTAAAAGTTGGTGAATTTGTCGATGTTTGCATTACTGCCGCCGACGCACATGATTTGTGGGGCGAGGCAGTTTAATTGCGTTTCGATAAATACAGGATGTAAAAAAGGAGAGTTTCAGACTCTCCTTTTTTTATGTGCAGGCGAAGAAAAATTAGCCTCTTTCGCGTGAGATCCGGGTAACACCATTGAGATGTTTTATGTTTCGCATGATTCTAGCTAGATGAGCACGATCTTCGACCTGAATGGTGAAGTGAATATGCGTCATGTCATTGGCATCGCCATCTTCCATATTGACGTGAGAGATGTTGGCTTCAGATTCACCAATTTCTGCTGCTATACGTGCAAGTGCTCCGCGTTCGTTAGTCACAGTGACTTCGATGCGGGTATCGAAATTGCGATTGACTTCATCACCCCACATTACATCAATCCAGCGATCTGGCTCTTTGATATGGAGTCGCTTAGCGTGCTCGCAATCGTCGGTATGGACAACTAAGCCCTGATCACGTTTTAATTGACCGACGATGCCGTCACCAGGGATAGGTAGGCAGCATGGCGCCAGTTGTACGGATAATCCCTCGCTGCCATAAATAATGACTGGGTCTGGTTTGTACTGATGCTTGTCGCCAAACTGCTGGAATGGAATTGACGATGAGTCGTCTTCGACCAGATCCAGGATATGTCTTGCGACCAACGGTGCCATTCTCTTGCCAATGCCGATATCCGTATAAATTTCATCCATGGTTTTTGCCGTGGATTCATTCAGTAGCTTATCGACTAGGGATAATGGGAGTTCAGGATTGAGGTTAACTGCCACAAGCGCCTGTGCCAATAATTGTTTGCCTAACTCAGTTGACTCGTTGAGATTGATCGTTCGCAGATAGTGTCGGATCGCAGAACGAGCTTTGCCAGTGCGCACGTAAGTCAGCCAGTTAGGTGTTGGGCGCGAATTCGGCGATGTGACAATCTCGACGATGTCGCCATTTTTCAATTCAGAGCGTAATGGTACTGGCTCGTGATTAATTCGTGTCGCAATGGCCTGATCACCGATGTCGGTATGGATGCTATACGCAAAATCAAGTGCAGTCGCACCACGCGGCAAGGCAATAATTTTTGACTTGGGCGTGAATACATAGACAGAATCCGGGAATAAATCGACCTTTACATGCTCCAAAAACTCGGCGGAGTCGCCGGTTTGTTTCTGAATATCGAGCAAGGATTGCAACCATGCATGCGTGCGTTGCTGCAAGTCAGTGAGGCTGCCTTCTTCATTTTTGTAGAGCCAGTGTGCAGCAACACCAGATTCTGCAACGCGGTGCATTTCCTGGGTGCGAATCTGAAATTCGACGGGCGTCCCATACGGACCAATTAAGGTGGTGTGTAAAGACTGATAGCCATTCGTTTTAGGAATGGCGATGTAATCTTTAAACTTGCCTGGCATTGGCTTGAATAATGCATGCAGTGAACCAAGCGCGTAGTAGCTCTCACGGAAGTTATCGACAACCACCCGGAATCCATAGACATCCAATACCTGAGAAAAGCTGAGGTGCTTATCATGCATTTTGCGATAAATTCCGTACAGAGTCTTTTCGCGCCCATAGACCTCGGCTTCGAGCCCAGCTTGTTTGAGTGTGTCTTTTACTGCCTCAAGTATTTTGTTAACCACTTCGCGTCGGTTGCCGCGTGCTGCTTTTACCGCTTTTGATAAAGTACGGTAACGCATTGGATACAAATGCGAGAAGGCGAGATCTTGTAACTCGCGGTAAATGTTGTTTAGACCCAGCCTGTGGGCGATGGGCACATATACATCCATCGTCTCACGGGAAATTCGGCGTTTCTTTTCTGATGACATGACACCGAGGGTGCGCATGTTATGCAGTCGATCAGCGAGTTTTACCAGAATAACTCGAACGTCGCGTGCCATTGCTAGCAACATCTTACGGAAGTTTTCTGCTTGTGCTTCGATCTGGCTTTGGAATTCGATTTTTTCTAGCTTAGACAAGCCATCAACCAAAGTTGCCACCGGCGCACCAAAGCGTTCGATCAGTTCTTCTTTTTTGACGTCCTGATCTTCCATGACATCATGCAGCAGTGCCGCCATGATAGCCTGTACATCCAATTTCCAGTCTGCGCAAATTTCTGCGACTGCGATAGGGTGTGAGATGTAGGGCTCGCCTGATTTTCGCACCTGACCTAGGTGCATTTCATCCGAGAAACGGTACGCTTCCTTGACTAGCTTGAGATCACTCGCGGACATGTATTGAGCTAGTCGCTCACTAAGTCCGGTGGTTGATGCAACACTAATATTGGGTTGTTTGCTGCGGGCAGTCGGGGTTTCACCTGTAATGATCGGGTGTTTTTTAGGCGCTGCTTTTTGATGGTCTGCACTCAGTTTGTCTGGCGCGCCAACTGTCGGGCTAGTCGTCAATTCAGCCGGGTTACTTTTCAGAGTTGAAATAGTTTCTGTAACGCTCATTCTGTTACTCCCGGCCGATTAAAGTGATACTTCGGTCGCAATGCAATTACACTGGAACTTTTTTCAACATTTCAATACCGATTTTACCTTGGGCGATTTCGCGCAACGCTGTTACCGTTGGTTTGTCTTTTGATTCAACTTTTGGCGTGTGACCTTGCAATAATTGGCGTGCACGATAAGTTGCGCACAACGTTAATTGAAAACGGTTAGGGATCTGCTTTAATGCATCTTCAATGGTAATACGTGCCATGATTTTTTTCCTAAATACGGTAATGCGTTGAATTAATTTGGGTTGGCATGAATGCCTAGTTGGGCAAACAAATCGCTGTTGCGTGTTGCCTGCTGCGTGAATCTGCAGCGTGTTGCTTTGACGATAGCGTTGAGTTCTGCTAGTGCGATTGCAAAGTCTTGGTTAATGATAACATACTCGAACTCGGGAGAGTGGGCCATTTCGCCGCCCGCGGCCAAAATTCGACGTGTAATGATGTGCGGCTCATCCTGGCCACGTTTTTTTAGGCGTTCTTCTAGTGCCGGAATTGATGGTGGCAGAATAAAAATACCGACAGCACCAGGAAATTGTTTGCGAACCTGTTGAGCGCCTTGCCAGTCAATTTCTAGTAAAACATCAGTGCCGGCAAGCATTTGTTGCTCGATCAGGATACGTGAAGTGCCGTAGTAATTTCCATGGACCTCCGCAGATTCCAGAAATTCACCTTGTGCTTTACGCTCCAAGAAATCTTCAGGTGTTGTAAAGTGGTATTCGCGGCCGTTTTCTTCGCCCGGACGCGGCGCGCGGGTAGTGAATGAAATCGAGAGCTTGATTTGTGGCTCTTGCGCCAATAAGGCATTCACCAGAGTGGACTTGCCGGCCCCAGATGGCGCAGCGACAATGAAAAGACTACCTGCCGTGGAAGTAATTGGGTTCATTATCTGGCCTTTGTTTAGTTGATTAATCGTGGATGTCGATGAATTTTGTCGATTTGTGAGGTGGCAAATTGATAGAAATCATTTGCGTCAATTTGCCATCAGAAAAAGAACGCGCGAGTATAAGCAAATGTCACATCTTATTCAAGGTTTTGGACCTGTTCTCGCATCTGTTCGATCAATAATTTCAATTCCATTGAGGCATCGGCTAATTCCTTGAGTGCTGCTTTGGATCCTAAAGTGTTAGCTTCGCGATTTAATTCTTGCATCATAAAGTCGAGGCGTTTGCCGACTTGTCCTCCCTTTTGTATGATATGACGAGTTTCGCCCAAGTGTGCAGAAAGGCGTGCTAGCTCTTCGGCAACGTCGATGCGAATGCCATACACAGTGACTTCCTGGCGTATTCTGTCGAGGGCTTCTTCACGGGTGACCGTTTGAGTTGGATTATTGCCCGAAGTTGCGGTAGTAAGTCCCAGTGCTTCTTCAAGGCGTGAAATTGCCTTTTGCTGGAACTGCTGCAGAACTTGGGGCAACAGTGGCCTGATTTTTTCAACAATGCCTTCCATCGCGCCAACGCAGTTGAGCAGCACCTGAGCTAACGCGGCACCTTCGCGTTCGCGACTGACGATGAAGGCATCCAACGTACTGTTGATTGTACTTGTGATGCTAGTTTGTAAGCTTTCGGCATTGATCTCTGCTTCTTCGATAACGCCAGGCCAACGCAGTAAGTCACTAGTGCTGAGCGGGCTTGCTGTTGGAAATTTTTCTAGCACTTGTGTCTGGAATGACGCGAGCTGGATTAGCAATTTGTCATTGAGCGCCTTGCTATTTGCCTCACTTGTTTTTTTGCCAAAGCTAAAGCGACACTCCACCTTTCCACGGACGATGCGTCGTGCAATTGCGTCACGGAACAAGGACTCAACAGAACGGAAATCATCATTGATACGGAATTGCAGATCCAAAAATCTGGAGTTAACGCTTTTTATCTCGATCGTTACTGTTCCTGATTCTGTTTCAAGGGTGCTGGTCGCATAACCAGTCATGCTGTAGATGCTCAAAGTAAGTCCTTTAATTGTAGAGCTCCGTGTTGTCTTGGATGCAAAAGAAGTTAAAAAGTTGGCCTAGAGCAGGATATTCTTTACAAATACCGCAATTATCAACACAATCACTTCTGTATAAAGGATTGGAAGATCAATGGCCGCACAAAATAATGCTCCTTTGCCTGACGGGTTGGAGATTGCTGGATACCGCATTGTAAAGAAAATTGCGTCCGGTGGCTTCAGTATCGTATATCTGGCATCTGACGAAGATGGAAATGCAGTTGCAATAAAAGAATATTTGCCTAGTTCCTTGGCTTTGCGCCAACAGGGAGAGTTAGTTCCAGCGATCTCAAGTGAAAATTTACCCATTTATCGCATCGGGCTGAAGTGCTTTTTTGAAGAAGGGCGTGCTTTGGCGCGCATTTCTCATCCAAATGTGGTGAGCGTCGTCAATTTCTTTCGTGCGAATGAGACTGTGTACATGGTGATGGCCTATGAATCTGGCCGCTCGCTACAAGAACATATCTTACGTCGGCGCGATAAAGGTGAAAAGCCGTTGGTGTCAGAGCGTTTTATTCGTCGCATGTTCAATCAGGTGATGAATGGTCTACGCGAGGTGCATACCAATAAGCTCCTTCACCTCGATTTAAAGCCTGCCAACATTTATTTACGACTGGATGGCACGCCAATCCTGCTTGATTTTGGTGCTGCCCGGCAGACGCTAAAGACGGATATACCTAAATTATACCCAATGTACACGCCGGGCTTTGCCGCACCGGAGTTGTACCAAAAGAACGGAAATTTAGGTCCGTGGACTGATATTTACAGCATTGGCGCTTCTATTTTTGCGTGTATGATTGGCGCTCCACCTCAGCCATCAGATCAGCGTAAAGTCAACGATAAAATGGAGTCTCATTACCGAAAACTAGAAGGCGTGTATTCTGCCGAGTTGATTGAGGTTGTGCGGTGGTGTTTGAAATTAGATCCGCTTGAGCGGCCGCAGAGCGTGTTCGCCCTTCAAAAGGCGTTAGCGACCAAGGCACAGCCGCAACCTGAATTGAGTATGCTTGAAAAAGTGAAAGTAAAAATATCAAGTCTCCTCAATAAGAAAAGCAAGAGTTCTAATAGTGAAAATACAACAATACAAGAAAATACTGAGGGCTAGATATACGGCCTTAAACAGAGAGGGTAGTGATGAAATTTGTTGGGTATAGAAATACCTCAACGTTATTTCATCGCTAATTGATTAAGTCAACGAAGTCACATAGTTCATGCGTTTTTCCGTTTATCAAGAGAGTCATATTGGTGGTCGCAAGATCAATCAGGATCGCATGGGTTACAGCTTTACCCGTGATGCGATTTTGCTATTGTTGGCTGATGGAATGGGCGGGCATATCATGGGCGAGATGGCTGCTGCGATTGCTATGCAAACGATCGGTTCTCTGTTTCAACAGCAGGCCCATCCTACGGTCGGTCGTCCTGAGCGTTTTCTTGAAGATAGTTTTTTAGCTGCACACCAAGAAATTCATCGGTATCGTACGATCAATCATTTGCCCGAAACACCAAGAACTACTATTGTTGCTTGCCTGATTCAAAACGGATACGCGTATTGGGCCCATTGTGGCGATTCGCGCCTCTACTGGATGCGTCAAGGGCAAATACTGTTACGCACAAAAGATCACTCTCGACTCGAAACATTGATTGCGCAGGGTAAAGTTGATCCTTCTGAAAGGCATACCCATCCTGACAGAAATAAATTATTCAATTGTCTGGGGGCGCCAAATTCTCCGATTGTAGAATTGTCGCGTCGTGCTGCTTTGCAGCCCGGCGATATTATTTTGTTGTGCTCTGATGGTTTTTGGTCGATGCTTCCAGACCACATGCTTGCTCAGCGATTGCATGAACATACGATTGTGAGGGCGATTCCTGAATTGATACGTTCAGCAGTCAGTATCGCAGGTAAGACCAGTGACAATACAACCGCTTTGGCCATGATGTGGGAAGGGGATGACCGTCTTGAAGATGGTTCGATTATTACCACTAATACGTTGCCAGTTGGTTCTATTACGACGACAATTCAAGCTCCTCTAGACGGTGATGCCGCTGCAGAGAGTGGTGAGCAAGATATTTTTAACGATGCAGAGATAGAAAAAGCAATTGCGGAAATTCGTAATGCGATTCACAAGTCTTCACGCATCACCTCCAAAAATTAAATTTATGTCAAATATTTTACGTCCTAGCGGTCGCACCGCTGATGCACTTCGTCCTGTCATTATCAGTCGCCATTTTACGAAACACGCCGAGGGTTCTGTGCTGATTGAGTTTGGCGATACACGCGTTATCTGTACAGCCAGTATTGAAGATAAAGTACCTGGATTTTTAAAAGGAAAAGGGCAGGGTTGGCTCACGGCTGAATACGGCATGTTGCCACGCTCAACGCATACGCGCATGGATCGAGAGGCCGCGAAAGGAAAGCAGTCTGGCCGCACACAAGAGATTCAACGTTTGATTGGACGCTCCTTACGTGCTGCGTTTGACTTGGAAGCGTTTGGTGAACGTACGCTGCATCTTGATTGTGATGTCATCCAAGCTGATGGTGGTACACGTACTGCCGCTATTTCTGGTGCCATGGTTGCCGCATACGATGCTTTTACTCAACTAGTCAGCAATGGTGCAATTAGCCGGGTTCCAGTCAAACATTTTGTAGCAGCCATTTCTGTTGGTGTTTATCAGGGTTTGCCGGTATTGGATCTTGATTACCCAGAAGATTCTGCTTGCGATACCGATATGAATGTCGTCATGACCGAAGATGGCCACTTTGTTGAAGTGCAGGGAACGGCAGAAGGAGTAGCGTTTGATCGCGCAACAATGAATCAACTGCTTGATTTGGCACAGCAGGGGATCAGTGATTTGATCGTTTTGCAAAAACAAGTGTTACGTTTGTTGGAAGCTTGATTAGGAAACCTATGACAAAAAAAATCGTTCTTGCATCCAATAACCAAGGCAAACTCAATGAGTTTCGTCAGATTCTGGCGCCGTTGGATATTAGTTTGCATGCACAGGCAGAATTTGATGTCCCTGAGGCAGAAGAGCCTTTCCACACGTTCGTAGAAAACGCACTAACCAAAGCGAGACACGCATCACGTCTGACAGGGTTGCCTGCATTAGCAGATGACTCAGGGATTTGTGTTAATGCCTTGGGTGGTGCGCCAGGAGTTTTTTCAGCTCGCTATGCAGGGGAACCAAAATCTGATCAGCGTAATAATCAGAGATTAGTTCAGGCCTTAGCCGATAAGAGCGATAAGTCTGCATATTATTATTGCGTACTGGTATTAGTGCGATCTGCTGACGACCCACAGCCTGTGATTGCAGATGGTGTGTGGGAAGGCGAAATTGTTGATCAGCCGCGTGGAACCAATGGCTTTGGGTATGATCCTTACTTCTTGATTCCAGCGCTGCAAAAGACAGTCGCCGAGTTGGACGCTAAAGAAAAAAATCAGTTATCACACCGCGGGCAGGCGTTGCGTGTGTTGTTTGAGAAGTTGCGATGATTCCGATTAAGCCTGTATCAATGCATTCGAGCGCGGTGCCCAATACCAAATCTGCGCCCGATTTGTCACATATTCCATTAGATGTTGCTGGTAAATTTCTTGCGCCCGGCAAACTTAATTTAACCGTTTTGCCACCACTTGCTCTTTATATTCACTTCCCTTGGTGTGTAAAAAAGTGCCCCTATTGCGATTTCAATTCGCATGAAGTCAAAGGAACTTTTGATGAAGATGGTTATCTACGCGCTTTGCGTGCGGATCTGGAATCATCATTGCCGTTGATCTGGGGTAGAAAAATTTATTCAGTGTTTATCGGTGGTGGCACACCAAGTCTTATGTCTGCAACTGGATTGGATCGGTTAATGTCGGATATCCGTACCCTACTGCCGATTGACGGTGCTGCTGAGATCACCATGGAGGCAAATCCTGGTACCTTTGAAATGGAAAAATTCCGCTCTTACAAAGAGAGCGGGATTAACCGATTATCGATTGGTATCCAAAGTTTTAATTCTCAGCACTTGGCAAAACTTGGCCGGATTCACAATGGGGATGAAGCAAAGCGCGCGATAGAAATAGCGCGCACCCATTTTGATAATTTCAATCTCGATTTAATGTTCGCATTGCCCGGACAGACGCTTGAGGAAGTTAAAACTGACGTTGAGACTGCGTTGGCTTTTGCACCCCCGCATTTATCCTTGTACCACTTAACACTTGAACCGAATACGTATTTTGCGAAATTTCCACCTGTTATTCCTGATGATGATCTAAGCGCAGAGATGCAGGATGTGATCCATGGAAAAATGGAGGCCTCTGGTTATCGTCACTACGAGGTATCGGCTTACGCAAGTCGTGGGTGTGAATCGAAGCACAATCAGAATTACTGGAATTTTGGCGATTACCTCGGTATCGGCGCAGGAGCACATTCCAAGCTTTCATTTCATCATCGGATTGTGCGGCAAGCGCGCTATAAACAACCTAAAGCATTCATGGATGCAGCAATGTCTGGTAACGCCGTACAAGAGTCGACAGAAATTGCAGTGAATGATTTCCCATTTGAGTTTATGTTGAACGCATTAAGACTCAACCACGGCTTCCCTGTTAATTTATTTCAGGAACGCACGGGTTTGTTGATTAACTCAATCGAAAAAGAATTGTTAGAAGCCGAACGCAAGGGCTTATTAATTCGTGATCACCAGACTATTAAACCAACAAGCATGGGTAAGTTGTTTTTGAACGATTTGCAACAGATTTTTTTACGTGAATCAGACGAGAAATAATTTTTAAACTAGTTACATTGACGATATATCAAGTGTAAAGTAGTTACCTTAAGGATTCGAGGTTAACAGTGCGGTCAGAATGTTTCCGCACTCGAATATACAATGCGTTACAATAGAAAAAAAAGAACGTGTTTATGCCGTCAATAGAATTTTTTAAAATAAAAAAATGATGAATAAAGATTTTGGGGTACCTACTTTTTTACCCGTAATGAACGTATGCCAGAAGCTTATGGCAATACAACCAGACTTTGGTGCAATGCAAACTAGTGAGTGGATTGCGGTATTGCAATCTTGGAAAGAGAAAGAGTTTTTCGATACGTTAGGTTCTATTGTGTGGATGCTGGCTGTGAAGGACATTCATGAAGTGCCAACAGACTTGCACACGCGTCTACCCGCGAGCAAGATTTTTCTGTGCATTCCAGAATCTGTTTGTGCGACTAAAGAAAATCAGACGCTACTGAAGCATTTCACGACTAACGGTTTCAAAATTCTCACAGACCAATTCGCGTCTTCTTTAGAGTTGGCGTGGAGCGAAACCAAGTATTTCGCAATGGATGCAAGCAACACGCTGCCGTTTTTTGCCAAATCGTGGACTACACGATTGGCTAGCGGGCAGCATTGGGCAAAAAATATTTCTACCCATGCGTCGCTCGATCAGGCGGTGCAGGCTGGTTTTAAAATGCTATCAGGTGAATATCCGTTTAACCCACCTGCAACAAACAAATCCGCTGACGGTACGGCACGTACTCGTCTTTTAAAACTGCTTGGGTTGGTTTCTCGTGATGCGGATTCTCACGAATTAGAAGAGTTATTTAAACAAGATCCAAGTTTGTCATTTATGCTGTTTAAATTGGTGAGCTCTGCAGCGTTTGCGCAAACAGTCCGTGTATCGAGTTTTGGTCAGGCTATCAATTTATTAGGTCGTCGGCAGTTACAGCGCTGGTTGCAACTCTTGCTTTATGCGCGGTCGCAAGATGCCGCCGGTGCGCTCAATCCGCTGATGACGCGTGCGGCTTTTCGCGCCAGTATGATGGAAGCTTTATGCCAAAAAAATGGCGGGAGTAAAGATGAACAAGATGCTGCGTTTATGGTCGGGATATTCTCTTTACTTGATAAATTGTTTGGCAGTGATTTAGGCGAAGTACTACATCCACTCAGTTTAAAGGATGAAGTACTCGCTGCTTTGCTCCATAGAACCGGTATCCTAGGCAGTCACTTGCGCCTAGTTGAGCTTGCGGATCGCCCGCACACAGTAGAAATCGAGACTGCTATAAGGCGCGCCGAAGTGTCGATAAATGTTTTTGAAGAATCCTTGGTGCAAGCCTACGCCTGGGTCAATCAAGTTTGCCGAGAAGCTTAATGACACAAATGGTTTTTGCATTGAACGATCTTCATTTCGGTGTTTCTTTAAGCGAAGCGATATTACGCTTTGACGGTGAAACACTTGATATCGAAATTAATCGTTTAATCAGAAGCTTCTTTAATCACGATGATCTCAGTTTTCAGCGACGTATTGATGCGCAAACATTGAGTGACGATGATATTGCCTGTCCGATTTCAGCAGATACTTATTATCTGCTATCAGGTAGAAACGGAAGGTATTCTGAGTCCGACCTACAGCAACTAAATATCATAGCCGGAATGACAGCGCGGCTTTTTAAGCTGCGTGAAGATGTCATCCAAAAGCACGCATTAAATTTGCGCGAGCATATGTTGCAAACGCAAATATTGGATCAGATCCACGAATCCGTGATTATTATGGATCTTGCTGGGTTTATCCTCAGCTGGAACCGCGGCGCTGAAAAAATGTTTGGTTATTCATCCCATGAAGTCCTTGGTAAGAATATTTTGTTTTTATACGAAGACGAGGGCGCCACAGCGAGTCATGAGAGAGATATTCTCGATGATTTTCTCACGAATGGCGCCAACGAAATGGAGGTTCGTCGTCGACGAAAAAACGGTGATATTTTTTGGGCAAGTCTCACGCTTTCTGTGATTTCTGGATTAGGCGCCGAACCAGTTGGTATCGTTGGCTACCTCAGTGATATTACTCATCGAAAAGATGCAGAAAAAAAGATTAATCAGCTTGCATATTTCGACACGCTGACCGGTTTGCCGAATCGCAGCTTGTATATCCAATTGGTTGATAAGTCACTACAAATAGCACAACGTAAACAGGTCAGTTCAGCGCTCTTGTTTATTGACCTTAATCGTTTTAAGCCCATTAATGACATGTTGGGCCATCGCGTCGGTGATGCCATACTGCTGGAAGTCGGTCAGCGATTTGCAGGTGTCCTACGTGATCAAGACATCGTTGCACGACTTGGGAGTGATGAGTTCTCAGTCACTTTGCCAGAAATCGCCATGCACTCGGATGCGAGTCTGGTTGCACAAAAAATTCTTGATTGCCTTGAAAATGTGTTTTCTGTAGAAGGTCACGATCTCAGAGTGTCAGCCAGTATCGGCATTAGTGTTTTCCCTAATGATGGGATGGATGCAGATTCACTATTGCAATCCGCCGATATCGCCATGTTCCAGGCAAAGAAGACCGGAAACTCACTTGCCGGAAACTATGCATTTTATGATCAGGCAATTAATATTCACATCGCAGAAAAGCTATTCTTTGAATCAGCTATTCGCAAAGCTTTGCAAGACCAAGAATTTTTTCTGGAGTATCAACCTAAAATTGATGTTAATTCGAATCGCTTAATCAGTGTTGAGGCGTTACTTCGATGGAATCACCCGGAGCGCGGATTGATTTCTCCAGCAGAATTCATTGGCGTCGCTGAAGAATCCGGATTGATTCAGGAAATTGATGCATGGGTATTGGATGCCGCTTGCTGCCAGGCGAAGCAATGGCAAGAGCAAGGATTGCCAATTTTTAAAGTTGCAGTCAATTTGTCGGCTCGCGATTTTACCGAAGCATTGCCTCACCAAATTGAGGCGGTCTTAATTAAGTACCAGATATCTCCGCAATGGCTAGAATTGGAAATTACGGAAAGCATGCTGATGCAAAATGTTGAGGGCGTGATTTCTATTATGAAAAAAATCGTTGCGCTTGGCGTTAGTTTGGCTCTAGATGATTTTGGTACGGGTTATTCCAGCTTATCGTATCTCAAGCGATTTCCAATTGCATCCCTCAAAATCGACCGCTCGTTTGTTCAAGGCATCCCCAATGACGCCAATGACTGCGCCATTGCGAGTGCCATCATCATGATGGCACGGCAGTTAAATCTCAACGTAGTCGCAGAGGGCGTTGAAACGCAGTCGCAACTCGATTATTTAAAAAATGCTGGTTGTGACGAGATCCAAGGCTACTTATTTTCACGCCCAGTTCGGGCAGACGCTATACCCGCACTGCTAAATACACCATTTTTATAGTAAAAGTCTTTCGAGTACTTGTCCACAGCTTCAAGCCCAGCTATAATAGAGGGCTTGGAAGGTTGGCAGAGCGGTTGAATGCACCAGTCTTGAAAACTGGCGAGGTGTTATAGCCTTCGTGAGTTCGAATCTCACACCTTCCGCCAAGAATACGGCAAACTTTAACAAAGTTTGGCAAGAAACCCCTAAGAAATCAAACACTTAGGGGTTTTTTTTACGTCAGTAGTGCCTAAGTTTGCCCATTGACAACCACACTTTTTGCACCCATCCTTGCATCCATATACATAGTGATACAAAACCATGGATGCAAAATGCCAAAACTAGCTACGCCACTTACGGACATTCAAGTTCGAAATGCAAAGCCAAAGGATAAATCTTATTCCTTAGCTGATGGAAACAACCTGTCCCTCGAAATAATGCCGAACGGTAAGAAACGCTGGCGTATGGCTTATCGGCAAGCTAACGGGAAAAATAATCGCTTAACATTTGGTGAATACCCAATTGTTTCGTTAGCCGAAGCAAGGGAAAAATGTCTCGCCGCGCGAAAATTGCTTAGCGAAGGCACCGATCCAGCCAAAGATCGAGACGACAAAAAGCGCACGGCTAATATAGTTGCAGCCAATACGTTTGAAGTGATCGCAAGGGAGTGGCATAAGAAAAAGGCGGAAAGTGCCTGGCAACCGCAGACCTCTGAACAGAACATAAAGGCAATGGAGAGGGACTTATTTCCTCAGATTGGCAAGCTACCAATTTCAGAAATAGAGACGCCACTGATGCTCGAAGTATTGCAACAAGTGGAGAAACGTGGTGCGTTAGAGGTAACAAAGCGCATCGCTGCTCTTGCCAGTGGGGTATTCCGATATGCGATTGTCAAAGGGTTTAGGAAATACGACCCGATACCAGCCTTAAAAGATCATTTAAAGCCAAGAACAAAAGGACATCATGCTTCTATTACAGTAGCTGAGCTGCCGATGTTATTAAAGGTTATCGGTAAAAATGAGGGACGTATGTATCCGCCAAATCGTATTGTTTTGCGCCTAATGCTACTTACCTTCGTTCGAACAAGTGAGTTGATAGAAACACCTTGGAGCGAAATTGATCTCGAGAATGAACAATGGGTAATCCCATGGCAAAGAATGAAGATGGGAGCAAAGCGAATTAATCCTCGCATGGTCGATCACAATCCATTTTTGCCTCGTCAAGGATGGGAACTGCTGAGGGAGCTGCACGAATATACCGGCGGAAGTAGGTATTTGTTTCCGAATCGTCGAGACCATGAAAAGCCGTTGAGCAACGGCATGATCTTGCAAGCTTTGAAGCGAATGGGGTATGGAGGCCAGATGACGGGACACGGTTTCAGGTCTCTCGCTAAAGGAATTTTGAAAACGCTGAAATATCCAATTGACCGAATAGAGCGGCAACTATCACATGCGTCGGGAGAAGCTTATGGTGGCGCATACGATCGTGAAGAGTTCTTGGAAGAAAGGAAAGAAATGATGCAGCATTACGCTGATTATTTGGAGCAAATTGAGCGTGGTAATGTGATTATTGCTTCATTTGAAAAAAACGCTGCTTAAACGAATCGCATCAAAACATTGCTTTACTTTTAGTTTGCTCAAATTAATCATGTCTACTAGATTCTTGGAAAAAAGCAGTAGCCTTTTCTGCTTCTGACATGATTCTCACATAAAAGGGTGTAGAGGAATGAATGACATCAACCATTAAGGGGCATTTAACTTTTAGCGAATTGTTGGTTCACTGGCAAATTGGTAAAACTGATTTATTTCATCTTGTAGCTGATAATAGGTTATTTCCTTCGATATTTTTATTCGGAATGTATGACGTCTTTGAATCAAGTGATCAGAAACCTCGCTGGTCATTAGTCGCTAAGGAACGTGATTATTTGGAATGGACCCGTCACCAAATACAAAGTGAATTCGACGAGAATTTTCTGGCTACAGAAGTAAATGGATATTACTACTTGCGTTTTCAGCGACAGGTCCCGTTTGAACTTGAGGCGTACTACGTTAGAGAGAAGCACCCATCGACTAAGTGGGGTGGCAGAATGTGGCGATTGGACGAATACGTCCATTTCAATTGTGGAGATGATGATATCGGCGAATTTAGTTATGTTGTATTTCTTAACGAGGAAGTTGAAAGATTTGAGCAGGAAAATGCTCATTTATTTGTAGCTAAAAGTAATCCAAATTACGACCAAAGGATTTCTAGTGAGCTAGCAGATACCGAGCTTAGGGGAAGGCTGCTTCAAACGGAGAGTTTGCTAAAAGATGCTCAAATTAAAATTGAAGAGCAAAGAAAATTATTAGCAAATGTTAGCCTTGTTTCACTTATACCTGATGATCATCATATGAGGCCGCTAGAGTTAATTGCAGCGAATAAGCTCTGGATGAAAGCAAGTAAAGATCCTAGCCGTTTCAATAACGGGAAATCGGTAAAGAAAAACCTTCTGACGATTTTAGATACCTTCCCTGAGTATGCAGACTTCGAGAATGGAACAAAAGAGAGAATTTGCACTGTTGCTAATTGGAATAAGGGTGGTGGAGCACCTACAATTATTTCAAATCTCCCGGCAAATTCATCTGAATAATAGACATTTTGGTGCACTTCCGAACATACATATTCTACAACGGTCCTAGTTGTTAAATTAATCAGTCAGGTGGGTTTTCTTAACTCACCTAACTATTTTTTATCCTTGCAGATAATTATCTTTGTCAGACCCCGCCATGCTTCGGCGGTAACGTTCAAAGATACGCAAGATGAAAAATCAACTTAACTTAGTCCCCAATAAAACTCTTCCAGTCGATGGCATGAGCCGTTGGAATCAAATTGCTCCTTTCGCGCCAATGTGCAGGGAGAAGTTCCGTCAGCTTGTGAAGGCTGGTCGTGCTCCTCAGCCAATCAAATTCTCCGAGCGTTGCACTGCATACTCAAATCGTGAACTGCACAAATTTTTTGCTGACCCCTTAAATTACAAAGTGGAGGTGAGCAAATGAAAGGGCGTCTTTTATCGCTTTTGCTTTTTTTGGAGGTTAACCCAGATCTCACGCTTTTTGCTTCCGTAGCGGTTTTCATTTCATTGCGGGGTGGCATGTGGGTTTAGCAATTTCAGAATGTGCTTTTGGCATTATGGATGCTATGGCTGCGCAAGAACTTAAACCATCAGAAATTATTTGCGATGGCAACTTGCACCGATTCTCTACATCTGAAGATAAAGGCACCTCAAAGAGTGGGTGGTATGTTTTATATGATGATGGGTGTATTGCTGCTGGCGCTTATGGCGACTGGCGTACGGGAATTTCAGAAAAATGGTGTAGTAGGAGTAAAGATCAAGTAAGCCCTGATACATGGATGCGTTATACAGAACTCGTACAGCAAGCTAAGGCGCAAGCAGATGCAGAACGGATGCGAGCGCAAGATGTGGCTGCAAAATCAAGTTTAGAGATATGGGAGATGGCAAAACCAGCGCCAGCATCGAACCCATATTGTTTGAGTAAAGGGATCAACCCGTTTGGTGCTCGGGAGCTCGCTGATAAGACCTTATTAGTACCCATACGCGATGAGTTTGGTAGCCTGACTAGCTTGCAATTTATTACCCCTGACGGAATCAAACGCTTTAAAACTGATGGGAAAATTAAAGGCTGCTATCACAGCTTTGGGGGTAAACCGAATTCTAAAATATTGATATGTGAAGGCTTTGCTACAGGCGCTAGCTTGCATGAGGCTACGGGTTTACCCGTTGCCGTCGCGTTCAATGCTGGAAACTTGGAGGCAGTAACTTTGGTCCTGCGTGCAAAGCTTGGTCCCGAAATTACGATCATTATCTGTGCTGACAATGACAAAGCTACAGAATTGAAAACCGGGAAAAACACTGGGATTCTTGCCGCCACTGCAGCAGCTCTTTCAGCGTCTGCGCACATTGCAGTTCCGAAGTTTCAAAATGAGGGTGATAAATTTACGGACTTTAATGATCTTCATATCTCAGAAGGTCTGAATTCGGTGAGGGCTTTAATCGAAAACGTCAATAATGACTGTGTTTGGCCTCTACCCGAAAAATTAATTCGGAGCGCTGCGGAGGTACCGTATCCGGTTGACGTTTTACCTGAAGTTGTCATGAACGCAGTGAAGGAGGTGCAGGGGTTTACGAAGGCACCAATCGCTATGGTTGCGTGTTCAGCAATGGCTAATCTTAGCCTTGCGGCACAGGCGCATTATGACGTTCAAAGGGCTGAAAAATTAACTGGCCCCATCAGCTTATATTTTTTAGTTATTGCAGAAAGTGGTGAACGTAAATCTACTTGCGATGGAATATTCAGTAAGGCTATTCGTGAATATGAAAATCAGCAACAACTGGACGCAAAACTAGTAGTACGTGAATTTAATGCGGAAAAAGCCATATGGGATGCTACTCGCTCAGGCCTGCTCGAAGCCATTAAGCACGAAGCTAAAAGTAAAAAATCCGATGCGATTATCTTAAGGCAATTAGAGCATGATTTGGTAAAACATGAGTTGACTGAACTTGAAATTCCGCGCGTACCTCGTCTTATTTACGCGGACTTTACTCCTGAAGCATTAACCTATGCCTTAGGTACCAAGTGGCCATCAGGCGGCGTAATTTCGTCTGAAGCAGGCGCAGTTTTTGGCAGTCATGGGATGGGAAAAGATTCTCAGTTACGCACTCTTGCTAACTTGAATCAGCTATGGGATGCAACAAAACTTACATTCGATCGTCGGGGTGAGTCCTATATCGTCGATGGCGCGCGCTTAACGATGTCTCTGCAGGTTCAAGAGTCAGCATTACTTGATTTCATTAGCCGGACGGGAACGCTTGCGCGTGGTACGGGATTTTTAGCACGGTTTTTGATGGCGCATCCGGAATCAACCCAAGGTACGCGAATGTTTAGTGAGCCGCCAAAAGATATGCCTGCATTGAGCAAATTTCATCAGGACATTAATCGTATCTTACAAGTACCTGTACCTATCAATGAGAGTGGTGGGTTAGATACTGTAATGCTTTCTCTTTCACCGGAAGCAAAAGCTGCCTGGATTAAATTTCATGACGAAATTGAAACATCGTTAGGGACTGGTGGGGAACTTCAAGATATACGAGACGTAGCGAGCAAAATAGCAGATAACGCTGCAAGAATTGCTGCGCTCTTTCATATTGTAGATGGTGGCCTGGGTGGCATATGTATGAACCATTTTGAATCGGCAAGCATAATCGCTGCCTGGCATTTAAATGAAGCGCTTAGATTTTTGGGTGAGCTCGCTTTGCCCGAGGAGTTAGCGGATGCGGCAAAGCTGGATGATTGGTTGCTTAAATACTGCAAGGAAAATAACGTCAATAAGGTGCCAACTCGCACTATGTCCCAATTTGCTCCTTACAAATTAAGAAACAAGATAAAGCGGGATAGCGCCATAAAGGAACTCATTAATCATGGGCGTATCAGTTTAGTTCAACATGGGAAGAAACAAGAGGTTCAAGTTAATCCACATCTGTTAGAGGCGTGATCATGGCACTAGTAGATCTGATGAAAAAAGGATTTTTTAGCTCTGCTACTGCTACAGTTGCTACACCTGCTACATATAAAATCTTTGAATCAAAACCTGTAGCGAAAGTAGCAGACGTAGCAGTAGCAAATCATGCATCCAGCAAGAAAATACTTATTGAAGGCCAACAGATCCCAGCGATTTCGGAATTGCTGGCGCTGTTCCGTGTTGACTTGGCAATTTTAGAAATAGCTGAAGGATACCCATTGGAAGAGGTCAGCCGCACACTGAATCTGGCCTTTGTATTTATTCGCGATGATCACTTACCGTTTGATGACGCAATGACGTTGGCCGCCGAGATCGTCGTTCATTGCCCAATGGCCGAATGCGAATTGAACTATGTCGATGTATTAAATCTGTGGAGTGTAAGTAATGCAAAATGAATTAAACAATAAATTTGCTGACGCTGGTAGTCTATATATTTTGAATCCTGTCATGGCTGATGAGCGTAATGAACGACTGAGTTATATTGAAGCATCTATAGCCTTAGATATGATGCGTCGCAATGCAGAAAATGCTGGTGAGTTATTGGATGTCTGCAATAGCGAGATCGAGAGCCACCGCGTGATCATTGAAAACCTTAAAGGTTGTAGCAACCCATTTTATACGACACGGATCATAGAATTGGAGCGGAACATCGGGAGGTTACGCCATCATGCAGATCAGGTGAGGAATTCTCTTTTTCAATGTGGATTACTTATGGCTAACTTTTCTCCATTGTTTGACAAAAATACGACGTTAAATCAGCGCTGTAACCTTCTCAATGTTGATGTTGCTGATCGATCTGAGTTAACGGAATCTGACGGGTTGATCAATATTGTTTTCGCATATGGGTTGGAGAATTCAGCAGCGCGTCGTGGAAAAATATTTAATACCGGAGTCATGTCCAGGGCACTACATTTGGTATTTCATGATTTTCTGTTATCTACCAGTCAGGGGCATATGCTTGAAATGTTACCCGTTGAGAAATAGGTTTAATTAGAGGTTCGGAACTTCTAAAAAGAGAAAAAATAAAGCAAATATTCTCAGTTCATATCGCTAGTTAGATCCTTTATTGAAATCCAGTTGACTTGGTGGGGTGTTTTCAAGTCAACTGGAAAATGATTTCAAGACAAGTCGCAATTCAACCTCAAAAATTTTTTTATTCGAGTAGTTGTACTGTGCTGTCGCGATTGTCTGCAAACTTACGAATTTGGAACCTTATAGATATCTGATCTTCGTGCGGGATCATTTTTAAAATTTTCGATGCCTCATCAAATCGACTGAGTTGTCGCAAAATCTCAGCTTTTTCGATGCTCTCGTTGACCAAGTTGCGTTCGTGTAGATCCAACAGCGCCAGCAAGTTCTGCCTCGAAAACTCATCAGAAAATAAGGGTGTTTTACGGCAAGGAGTTCCATCAGAACGTATACGTTGGTGATCGTTCCCTTTCTGCCAAATTTTTCGCCTAACAATTGACTCGCGTTCAGGTGTTAATGGTACTGATCCATTTAGTATGGTTAGCCAATCGCCAATGGTTGGTAACGTAGACTGAACCGCATTATGTACATTGTTGGGAACGCCAAGCCAATTGAAACCAATTGGTGGATCTCTATCAACTTTCTTTTTCTTCTTCCCAGTTACCGTCTCTAGAATAGTCGCAAAAAAACCGATTTCCGCAGGCGGTTCTTCTGGTTGCAGCTGACCGATTACTCTGGCGTCCTTTTTCCAAAATGGATTGTGGCACAATGGGCATTGCAGCAACGGTGATGTGATGATCGGAATGCCGGAAGTTGTAACGCCGTCAGTCCAGCCGTTGTGGTCACTCTGACGAAAGCTAAATGACATGAGTTGACTTTGAAGTAAATGCCAGTTGCATGTTGGGCAGAGAATAATTGTTGGTTGTGCGAATTTGGTCATTAAGTTCTGTTGATAGTGTTGTTTGTATTTAATATATACTAATTATTAATTTTACTGTTTATCCATATCAAATAGGTGTCCGAGGACGTGGCACAATGAAAATATTGAGCCTGACCAGTTTTGTCAGGTGACTTATTGCATTTGTTAATGTGATTTTGAATTTGTGAGTAACCATACCTATTTCCAGCGAAAAGTAAGGCCATTAGTCCTGATAGCGAATCGGATAGGAAGACTTGCAAGTAATTCTCATTTTTCTGCAGCAAAAACAGGCGATGATCGATCAGCGGTTTGCCTCATAAATGAGGTACTACAGCATCCTTTCATTGATGATATCTGCAGCGCCATAGCAGGCGCAAATGCCATACTTCAACCCGTCCTAGGTATGGAAGCAGGTTGTGACAATAAAATTCCACTGGCGCTGTCCACTAAATTATCTGGTCTGCTGGATGTTAGACATGGATTAGAGATTGTTCAATCAACTGTTTCCCTTAGATCGTCTGCCAATGGGCTTGATCGACTATTCACGAGGCCTTGGTTTGACGGCCAAGTTGAGGGAGGGCGTAATTATTTTATTGTCGATGACACGCTTAGTCAGGGTGGCACTATTCTTTCGCTCATCAATTTCATTGAGTCGCATGGAGCCAATGTTATCGGATATGCCGTCTTATCTGGCAAGCAGTACAGCGCACAATTATCATTGAGCAATTTTACGTTAGAGGTCTTACGTGAAAAATACGGAACCTTCGAGTCAGATTTTATATCCGCAACCGGATATGGATTTGACTCACTCACAGAATCAGAGGCGCGGTATATCTCAAAAATCAATTCGCTTGACGCCTTCAGAGACCGAATTGCTGAGGCTAAGGATGAAGAGGGCAGCTGAAATCATGAGAAATGCCATGGAAAAAGCCAATGAATGAAATCATTAAGAATTTTATAGCGATTGATTTTGAGATATGGGACACGACATGGAACTTTATAGGTATTGCGACCTAAATATTTAGATTTTTTTATGATGGTGCGCAGGCCTTTTTGCTTGCGCACCTTCTGCGCACCTTGGAAATTTAGAATGATTTTTTTTGTCTACTTGCATTTGTGAACAGTGAAATGAAGCATTAACCGTGTTCAGAATCACGTTGTGCTTAGCGAGAAGGTGAATCGACACTATCCACACCATGATTACGCTCATGAAACTAAAGAGGCGTGATACTTGCTGGGGCTATACCTAGGAATTGCCACGAGTGTCGAAAATACGAGAGATTTTTTGGTATCAAACTCTAAGCAAGTATAGATATTTAATTAATTTTGAATTATCATAATAATATGCATTTTAAGCAATATGCATGTAATTATTATAAAACTTAACTTGGGGATCTAAGTGCGTGCAAGACCTAAACAAGTAAGCACTGTTACTGAAACAATCCCGCTTAATCAATGCCTAGCCAAATCAAGAAAATTGGATAACGACAATGTTGTTTCCGGTCGACTGGTATTTAGCCATTGCCAAATTGTTGGAGAAGTTGCGAGAGCAATGATTCTTCGAATGCCAATTTGGTTGAGGGCTACTCTATTTCCCGAGGGATCGGAATTAATTGCTGCAGCCCATGACATCGGAAAGGTTAGTCCAACTTTTCAGAAGAAAATATATTCTGCACTTTCGCAAAAAGAAGACGCAGTGTTAGCTCTTTTGAAAAATGAAGATCCAACTCAAGAAAAGCTGTGGGGTGGTCATGCAGGGGTAAGCCAAGCATCGGTTGCAATTGAAAACCCGAGTTTATACATTGCGGAAATTTTAGGTCAACATCATGGATTTTCACCAAACCTGTCTATATACCAGGCGACAAGTGAAGTATTCGGCGGTGCAAATTGGCATTCGCAGCGAGTCGAATTATTAACTCAACTTAAGGCGGCCTTGGCCACAGATTTTCCCATAGTGAAAGATGCGTTACAGGCAAAAGTGTTAGCTGGTCTGACGACTGTTTCAGATTGGGTAGGATCAGGTGCCTTATTCGAAGATCCTGAAGGAGATTGGAAATCTTGTATTGATGTGGCACTAGATGAAGCCGGATTTGTATGCCCAAAATTTAGACCTAACCTAGGTTTTCACAATATATTCGGTTTTGAGCCTAAAGACACCTAACTCAAATTGATCGCAGCAGTAAATCAGCCTGGCGTATATGTATTAGAAGCTCCAATGGGATTAGGTAAAACTGAAGCTGCCCTTTATGCAGCGTATCAATTGCTAAAAAATAATTCTGCTACGGGTATTTATTTTGCACTGCCAACTCAGCTCACCTCTGAGAAAATACATGAGCGTGTGAATCTGTTCTTAAAAAAGATATTAGATGAAACAACGCTTCATTCTCAAGCCCTATTGGTACATAGCAATGCTTGGTTAAATATGGGTGAGGAAGCAAATCCTGGTGGTGCCTGGTTTGCACAAGGAAAGCGTGGAATTTTAGCGCCGTTTGCAGTAGGTACTGTTGATCAGGCTTTGATGGCGGTGATGAATGTAAAACATGGTTTTGTTCGAACCTTTGGCCTAGCCGGTAAAGTTGTCATACTTGATGAGGTACATTCTTATGACAGTTTCACTGGGACGATTTTAGATGCATTGGTAACGGCCTTACGTCATTTGCAATGTACTGTAATCATTTTGAGCGCTACGCTGACACAAGAACGGCGGAAATCATTATTAGGCTTGAGCGCGTCCTGTGATACGACATATAAACCGTATCCACTCATTACGGCGCAGCCGAATCAAGCCCTATTTGCTGAAATAGAGGTGGCTAAAATACCCGATGTGACGGTTCATATTGGCCATGCGACAGATATTGCTGCGATAGAAGAAGCAATATTGCGGGCTGAGCAAGGACAGCAGGTGTTATGGGTAGAAAATACAGTGAACGAGGCGCAAGCTATATTCCAATTATTAGCGGCACGTAGTATTGGACTTGGTATTGCATGTGGTTTATTGCATTCGCGCTTTCTCAAGAAAGATCGGGCATGTAATGAAGAGATCTGGGTAAGAATTTTTGGAAAAAATGGTGCGAAAGAGCGCGCTGCACAGGGTCGAATATTAGTCGGAACACAAGTTCTAGAGCAATCCCTAGATATCGATGCTGATTTTTTGGTCAGCCGTATCGCACCCACAGATATGTTGTTGCAGCGCTTGGGTAGATTATGGCGACACACCGAGACGGTCCGTCCTGTAATGGCAAAACGAGAGGCTTGGATATTGGCTCCAGATCTGGCTACTGCAATCATTTCACCCGAACAGACATTTGGATCAACAGCTAAAGTGTATGCACCATACGTTTTATGTCGCAGTTTAGCAGTATGGAAAAACATTGGCGACGTGTGCTTACCTTCACAAATTCGGGATTTGATTGAGGCAACTTATGTTCCTCAAGTTGAATGTGATGATATGGCTAGACATCTTCAACAACTAAAATTAACTAGAATGAAGCTCGAAGGGCTGGCGTTAGTCGGTCTATCCAAAGCGGGTTCAACACAAGCAGAAGAAACAGCACAAACCCGCCATAGCGAACTTGAGACAACAGAGGTGCTTTTGGTTCGATCAATTCAAGTTGCCCAGCAGGGTGTCTATGTTACTTTGCTGAATCGAGAAAAAATCCTAGTTCCCCAAAATGGCCGATCTTTAGGACGAAAAAAATGGCGTGAATTGACCATAACATTAATGCAAAATACCTTAAAAGTCGCTGAATACCTTGCCCCAACCGCCATCGATAGAAAGCACATTTTATGGCTAGGCGACTATTTTTACTTAGGTAAGCCTGAATTCAACGAAAGCAATCAATTACGCTTTGCCTTAGTGGATGAGAGCGGAGCTATACGCTCGCTACAGGCAGGCTTAGCGAATGAAAAATATGCACTTACTTATGATGTACGTATCGGCTATCAAGCAAAAAAGACGTAGCTAAACTTATATAAAGTTGCATCAAGCATGATTTTCAAACAGACATAAAAAGTATCTATAGCGCAAATTTTAAGATGATCCAATGAGAATTGGAGCATATTTTAGCAAATTAATTGATTCATATATGGCGCGTCTTGGGCCATAAAAATGGTAACTAAATATGCACACTGAGAAATACTTCAATTTGATAGATGAACCATGGGTACCTATTGTCGATGTGGGTAGAGTCAGTTTAAAACAAATATTTCTTGAGGAAAGTTACCGCGCAATAGGCGGAAATCCGGTTCAAAAAATTGCACTGACAAAATTACTGCTGGCAATTGCTCAAGCGGCAGCTACGCCAGAAACTAACGAAGCATGGCAAAACTTGCGACCTGAAGGGTTGGCAAAAAAATGCTTACTTTATTTGGAACAATGGCATTCGCAATTCTATTTATATGGGGACACCCCATTTTTGCAGATGCCAGCCATTAAACCTGCATTCGTTCAAAAATTTGGCGCGGTATTAACCGAGATTTCAACTGGAAACACGACAGTGCTCACGCAGTCGCAGGTAGAAAAATCATTATCAGATGCAGATAGGGCATTACTAATTGTTCAATTGATGGGCTTTGGTTTAGGTGGAAAGAAAACGGACAACTCCATAGTGCTCACTAAAGAGTATCAGGGTAAGTGCAATGAGAAAGGTAAACCCTCCACCGGAAAACCAGGCCCTTCAATTGGTTTTTTAGGTTTTTTGCATAGTTTTTTGCAAGGAAGTTCATTGCAGGAAACGTTATGGCTTAATTTATTTACACAGCAACAAATAGCCGATATCGGTATTTATCCTGCAGGCCTAGGAATAGCACCTTGGCAGCAAATGCCGGAGGGAGAGAGTTGCGAAAATGCCGAAATGCTTAAATTGAGTTTAATGGGTCGTTTAGTACCGTTGTCGAGATTTTGCTTACTGAACGAACATGGCATACATTATTCAGAAGGAATTTCAGATCTTGGTTATAAAGAGGGCGTCGTAGACCCTAGTATTACAGTTGACCGTTCAGGGAAAGAAGCAAAAGCACTCTGGACTGATCCAGAAAAACGTCCATGGAGACAACTCACTGCACTGTTAAGTTTTTTGTCGTCAAGCGATAATCGAGGAGCGGATTGCTTTCAACTACGATTAACTACTAACAGAGCAATTCCCTTAGTACGTTCTCTCGGAATTTGGTCTGGCGGATTGCGGGTAAGTAGTAATGCTGGGGAGTAATTTGTTTCAGGTTCTGATGATTTCGTTGAGTCTTCGATTCAACTTCCTATCAATTCATTAGGGGAAAAGTGGTTTAGTCACTTTCAAACGGAAATGAATGAACTCGATAAACTTTCAAAAATCATTTACGGTTCGACCCTTAGCTATTTTAAAAGCCAGAACATGGAAGCGAAAGGACAAGCTTCAATGGCGAGTAACTTATTTTGGCAACTATCCGAACGCAAGTTCCAAGCTCTTATCGATATGTGTACAAATGTTGATAGCACGAAAATACGAACATTATTCGCGCAGTTTGCGCATAAAGCTTACGACACTCATTGTTCTAGCGATACTTCACGTCAACTAGATGCATGGGCTAAGCATAGACCAAATCTAGGCGTTTATTTAAAAAACACCAACCAGGAGCGATGATGAGCGAACAAACTCAAGCACCAGTTAATACCTATAACAATAGGGCTGCTAGTTTTGTTGAGTATGTTATTGGTCGATGCCAGACTGATAATGGTCTACGGGCAGCGCTCAAGCGAGCTGATAATCCAGCAACTGAATATCAAAGTTGGGAAGTGTTGGCGGGTTTTAAAATTAACTTGGAATACGAAGATGAACGTATTCCATATGCAGCAATTGCTGCGACTATAGCCCGTGTAAAAATTGAGAAAAATGGCGCTGTACAAATCGGACAAGCGATAGCTTGCTGCTATGAGGATGGTAATAATAGTGAGCAGGCCAAAGCAAAGCTACGTCGTTTGCTTGCATGTAACTCTGTATCCGAAGTTTGCCGTATCTTAAGACCCCTATTTAGTTTGATTGAAGCGAAGGGGCTTGTTTCCCTCGATTATGTGCGATTGCTCGATGACTTACTTTGGTTTGGCCACGAGGAACGACAAACTCGCATAAAAGCACGGTGGGCGCAGAGTTTTTACGGCAAAGAAATTGAGGAGAAAATAGATGCATGAAAACCCTATTGCGTTTGCAAGCGTACTAAAATTGAGCCGTGAAGACATTAAAATTTTACAAGTAAAAGACGCATACGCTTTACATAAAGTGGTCTACGGTTTATTTGAAGATATTCGTACCGAGGCCGAAAAAAACAAAAGCGTTGCAAGTGGCATCTTGTACGTCGATAAAGGCGGTGATTCCAATACGCGGCAAATTCTCTTGCTCTCGAATCGCAAGCCGCATCAGACACCACAGTTTGGTAAGGTCGAAACAAAGCCGGTATATGCGAATTTTTTACAGCATACCGATTACGCTTTTCAAACTACCTTGAATCCAACTCAACGTAATAATCTTAGTCGGAAAATCGTACCGGTACGTGGGCGCGAAGCGATAACAACCTGGTTCGTACAGCGTGCCATTACGTCTTGGGGCTTTAGTGTGATGGTTGAAGATTTGCAAGTTGAGCAATGTAACATACAAAGCGTTGAAAAGTCAGGAGAGACCGTGACGCATGGCAGCGCGACGCTTAAGG
This sequence comes from Undibacterium sp. RuRC25W, assembly GCF_049339825.1. Lineage (NCBI taxonomy): Bacteria > Pseudomonadati > Pseudomonadota > Betaproteobacteria > Burkholderiales > Oxalobacteraceae > Undibacterium > Undibacterium sp. RuRC25W. The sequence goes on from NZ_JBMPPD010000004.1 coordinate 50,659, forward strand.
GACGCCTCACCGTGACTGATCACGAACGTTTTAAGCAAAGTTTTTGCAAAGGTATTGGTCGAGGCAGAGCATTTGGTTTTGGGTTATTACAAATTGTGCCTTTATCAGCTATTTAATTTATCGACCTTCAGGATTTTCAAATGAAAAATCAATTTACAAATCTCCGTATCGAATTTCACATTCTTCAATCTTTCCCAGTAACTTGTCTTAACCGTGATGACGTTGGTGCGCCGAAAACTGCTATCGTCGGCGGTGTGCAGCGTGCACGCGTGAGTTCTCAAGCATGGAAGCGCCCGATACGGATGGCGATGCAAGAGTTGGGCATCACTCATGGAACAAGAACAAAATTAATCAGTAAATTAGTCACTGAGGCTTGCCTGAAGAAAGGCGCGACATTTGAACAGGCAATCACTTGTGGCGATAAAATTGAAGGTATTTTCATTAAGAAAAAAGAAGAAAAGAAAGCAAAAAAAGGCAAAGACTCGGCAGTTGATGTAGAAGGTGACGATACTTCCTTAGAAACGAGTGCTGATAAAACAGATACTTTACTTTTTTTAAGTCCAAATGAAGTAGCAATTATTGCGCAAGCCTGCGCTGATAATGGATTTGATCCAGATAAAGTGATTACTCAGAAAGATGCGAAAAAGCAGGCAAAAGAACTCGCAGATCTAATTGGCAAAGTAAATGAAGCTATAGATGCGGTAGATATTGCCTTGTTTGGTAGAATGGTTGCCCAAGCGGCTGATTTAAATATCGATGGTGCAACCACATTTTCACACGCCATTTCCACACATAAAGTGAGCAATGAGGTGGAGTTTTTTACTGCGATGGATGATGTAGATCCGACACCTGGATCAGCGCATATGGGAAGCTTGGAGTTTAATTCTGCCACCTATTATCGCTATGTCAGTTTAGACCTTGGACAACTGAATCAAACATTAGCTGGGCATTCATTGCCAGAAGCGGTCGAGGCATTTACGAAAGCTCTATTTGTTGCTGTACCAACGGCAAGGCAATCGACCCAATCTGGCGCATCTCCATGGGCGTTTGCCAAGATCTTTGTTCGTAAAGGTCAAGGTTTACAAGTTCCATTTGAAACTCCAGTCAAAGCAGAAGCTGGCGGTGGTTTTATAAAAAACAGTATCGATGCCATGTCCACTTATTTGGCTAAACAAGAAAAGTTGCACGGTAGCCTATTTGGTAAACAAGCTGAGTACACTTATTCACAAGACGCTGATTTAACTGTGGATGATCTCATTGCAGCATTAAAGCAGCACTCAACAGCGGACGTTGCAGAAAATATCCATGCATAATTCCTTTCTTTTACTCTGGTTGGAAGCCCCTCTGCAAGCTTGGGGGGCTGACTCCAAATTTGGCCGACGCGAGACGCAATCTTTTCCAACGAAATCAGGAATATTGGGTTTGCTGTGTTCTGCGCTGGGTGCTGGTGGCGAGCAATGTGCGCTTTTGGAAGAGTTTTCTAACCTAGATCAAACGGTCATTTCGTTTGTCCGCACCACAGAAATTCGCGGTGAACGCGTTAAGCAAGCGCGCGAACCAGTCCTACGTGATTTTCATATGGTGGGTAATGGTTACGACAAGCAAGATCCTTGGGCGAGTATGCTCATTCCGAAAACCAGTGAAAGGAAGCCAGCTGTTGGCGGTGGCGCAAAATTGACGTATCGTAATTATCTACAAGATGCTGCATTTGCTGTTGTAATCGAAGTACCATTTGAACGATCTGAACAAATCATACAAGGATTGCAATCGCCAACATGGGCTGTTTATTTAGGGCGTAAAAATTGTGTGCCAACCGATTTTATTTATCGAGCTTGTTTTATCGAACAAGCGCAAGCACTAGAGCATGCTAAGGTAATTGCAAGAGAAAAAAATCGAATCGAAGATTTTCGCGTATTACATGGCGCGCTTAGCGATAGCGAAGCGGATGAGATTTTTACCCTTAATGACGTGCCTGTGCAGTTTGGTGATGATAAGCGCTATCGTGATCGACAGGTAAGTCTGATTTATGCTTGACGATACTTCGGGAATAAAATCGCCGTCAAAGCGTCTTTTGATCAAAGTGACGCGTGATACTTTGCCTCTAGTTAAAGATAAGTATCCTTTTATTTATCTTGAGCGGGGGCGGTTGGAAATTGATGATGCTAGTGTGAAATGGATAGACAGCGATGCCAATGTTATTCGCCTGCCTATTGCCACGCTTAATTGCTTATTACTTGGCCCAGGCACTAGCGTAACTCATGAAGCTGTTAAGGTGATCGCTGCGGCAAATTGCAGTGTTTGTTGGGTAGGAGAGGATAGTTTATTATTTTATGCCCATGGGCAAACACCAACATCTGATACGCGTAATTTGCGTGAGCAAATGAAATTATCCGCAGACTCCAAAAAATCATTAGAAGTCGCAAGACGCATGTTTTCAATGCGTTTTCCCGGTGCAGATTTGAAAGGAAAATCTCTCAAAGAAATGATGGGAATGGAGGGGTATCGTATCCGAAATTTGTACGAACAGAAGGGGCTGGAATATGGTGTGGGTTGGAAGGGGCGAAATTACATTCCGGGAAAATTTGAAATGGGTGACATGACTAATCAAGTATTGACTGCTTGTAATGCGGCACTGTACGGTATTTTATGTTCGGCAATACACAGCATGGGGTTTTCGCCACATATGGGATTTGTACATTCAGGGAGTCCTCTACCTTTTGTATATGATTTGGCTGATCTTTATAAAGAAAATCTTTGCATCGACTTGGCTTTTTCGCTAACGCTAAGCATGGCCGGTCAGTATAACAAACACATGGTGTCGGCTGCTTTCCGGCAGCGTGTAATCGCAGCCAATTTGTTAGGTAAAGTCGCTCAAGATATTGAAAGCATTCTGGAGATAAAAAATGCTAGTCGTGATTGCCAATGATTTGCCACCTGCAGTCCGTGGTCGTATGAAGCTCTGGTTTATTGAGCCTAAACCTAACGTGTTTATTTCTGGCGTAAAAGATAATGTAGCAAGAAAAGTGGTGGCTTACTTATATAAACATTGTCCGGCAGATAGTGGAGTAATGGTATTTCGGCGAATACCAGAAACTCCTGGGTATGACATCAGTGGGATTGGCGACACGAAGCGAAATTTAACTGAAATATCGGGGTTGCAATTGGTAGTAGAGAAACAAAATTCACTTTGCGATTCGTAGTAGATAGAAGAGATTTAGATTTAAAATTAATTTGGTCAAACCATGAACACACTATATACGGTGTTTTATGTGCGTTCTTTAACAAAATATAGGTGTCTTCCCCACGCCCGTGGGGGTGTTTCTTCTAGTCGCTTACCGATGATAATTGATTCATCGTCTTCCCCACGCCCGTGGGGGTGTTTCCTTCATACCGCCGTGCGGTGCCGTCAGGCTGCTGTCTTCCCCACGCCCGTGGGGGTGTTTCTGTAGACAAGTAGTGATGAAAATGTCAGGCGAAGTCTTCCCCACGCCCGTGGGGGTGTTTCTATTTATTTGCCGAACCTTCGTCTCTTGGATCTGTCTTCCCCACGCCCGTGGGGGTGTTTCTCACTGTATCGCAACTGACTTGTATGACGCCAAGTCTTCCCCACGCCCGTGGGGGTGTTTCGATTATGAAGCCTACATGGTTGGCTGCGAAAAAGTCTTCCCCACGCCCGTGGGGGTGTTTCCATCGCACCACACTGCGTTGACCCCTCGACTAGGTCTTCCCCACGCCCGTGGGGGTGTTTCATTTTTATAGGGGAATTTCGTGGCAATTGAAAATAATAATCAAGACTGTTTTACACTCTGCCCAGGCATTCTTTAAACAGTTACCCTCGCGTACACGCTTTCATATAAGCTCGTAATTGAAAAGTATGAAAGTGATCGTGGTCAAATTGTAAATACAGGACAAGATATTGCCAAAAAATGCCAGAGATAACAAATAACTTTGACAGTATCAAGCAGGTTAGTGGGGATGCAAACGGTAATTTATTAATTCGATACACGAAACGATTTGATGAAACCGTATTGCATGTAGAGGAAAGTCGCCAAAAGCGGATGGAGTCAGTTTCAAAAACTCTATGGAAGACGCTCAATAATGCCGAAATGTGCGACAATTCGCCCGATCAGCTAACGCCCGAAACGACTAAAGGCAATCACTCCACAGAGTGACGTGAGTATAATTCAACTCATTAAGATAGGCTATATTCGGCTGAAGCCTTCCGATAGCGGTGATTTTCACACTATTATGAATTCTGCTTTCCCATTAGGAAAAGAATCTGCGGAGATAAAATCAGAATGGAAGCTGCTCTGGGGTGGGGTTCCCGTTCCCACCGTTGCGTCCGGCGCTCACCCGTTTGCTGTACTACCGACAAATGCCGGAACGATAGCCACGATGGAATCGAGCCAAAGCAGAAATGAAACTCTACCAGAGAATGGGGATATTGAAAATAAATCCTCTTTGGACATAGTGATGCTGAGTTGTATGATGCGCTCTCGCACCTGAGTGACGTTCTAGGTTATGCCTTCATACTAATTGATTGAGCTAGGTTGTCTGCATATCAGCAGGTAGCGAGAGCTGCTATCCAGACTCATGTCGTAACACGATGGGCGACAAACTTAAAGCGGTTGGTAGGCTGGCTTGAATAACAGCTGGTACAGTCGTCAGCGTTGTGGACGCCGAAGTAGGTACCTGACCACGTGAAATCCAGCTATGAAATGTGGAATGATTTAATTGATGCTCACAACAATACGCCGCTTGCGATAGCCCTGAGCCTTGCAAGGCAGTGACATGCTGCAACCATAGCGTACGGCTGAGGATGGATTAATTCTTGACATGCTTACTCTCCAAAGTGATCAGGCTTGAAGAGTGCATCAAATTAAGGGGTGTTCATAGGTTGGGGCCTTGGACGGTTACTTTTAATGATGATGCCGGAATAGTTCCATCATGTATTAATAATTAACCTCCTACCAGCATTACAGGTAAATTGCAAAAACTGGGTATTGCCTATGGTTGCCAACTGTTAGCAATTATTTTTGCATCCATGTATGCACCCATGATAAATTAATTTGTTAACGAAATCCTTTATTCATGCGGTTCTTGATGTGTTGTTTGATTCCCACACCTGATTTGTTGGTGCTGGTTAATGTTTGTTTGGAATCAAAACGCTTTCATTGGGTTTGAGGTAAGGTAAGACTAAATTGGATTCTGTTGTCGAGAACCAGAATGTTAAGCATTAAATTTACCTAACCCAAAGACAGCGTTGAAAATACCGAGAAATCGCTCACGCATCAACATGATATTCAGAGAGACTGACATCGTATTGCAAACGCTTTCGTATCCGGTGGTCATGATGTTTTGTGCGCGCTGGTACGCAGAATAGTCTCTACATTTTCGTCACATCGAAGGGATAATGGGAGAGCGCGGCGTTGTTGTTGATCGCGCGACGGTACATCGGCGGACTCTGAAGATATTGCCGTTGCTGGTCAGGGTGTGTCGTTCACTCATATTGCGCACAGGCCACTATCGGCGGTTTTACGGCTTGGCTTTTTAATTTTATGTGACATCACTATTGTTCACTTATTTGACCTTATTGCGACATACAACCGATGATTGACCTATCTATTCTCGTCGACGTTAACGCTCGCAAGGAAAACGCATGATTCGGATAATTATTGCTGACGATCATGCTCTTGTTCGGGCTGGCTTGAAGCGGATTCTTGCACAGGTGCCAGATTTTGAAGTGGTTGGCGAAGCTGCCAATGGGAGCGAAGTGCTGGACTGTGTACGCGATAAGTTTTTTGATGTATTGCTGTTGGACTTAAGTATGCCAGGTATCAGTGGAGCGGATTTAATCGCTCGTGTTAGGGCGAATCGAGAAATCCCAATTCTCGTTGTAAGTATGCATAGCGAGCCTTATTTGGCCGCACGCGTACTTAGGGCCGGTGCTTCAGGTTATATCACTAAAGACTGTGATCCAGAAATTCTCATTGGCGCTATCCGCAAAGTTGCCGCTAATGGTAACTACATTACTCCTGAATTAGCAGAAAAATTGGTATTCGATAAGTCGTCTCCGCAGCGTGCCTTGCATACTAGGCTCTCCGATCGTGAATCGGAAGTGTTGTTTTTACTGGTGAATGGAAAGTCCGTAAATGAAATCGCTATGCAACTTTCTATTAGCAACAAAACAGTGAGCACTCATAAGGTTAGGCTCATGGAAAAATTGAACCTATCCAATATGGCAGAATTAATGCGCTATACGATGGACAATAGTAGCAACGTCTGACGTTTTGCATCCAGTTTATTTCATCAAGTACATCGAGGGTAGGGAAATCCCTACGCGATGACACTATTTCCCTACGGAAAAATAAGGTGTATCCTATAGCCTTACTAATTGCTTCAGGGTAGCATTATCCACTGAAGTAATCTGCTAGTTTGCCTAAAAGGCTCACTACATCAATAAAATCTGGTTGGGGCTGCAAACACGCTTACCAGATTTGTCACAGTCCTAACGGACAAGATTTTTACCAAAATGACGCTTTGATCGTTTTTTAATGTTGAAGCGTTGTATTTTTGATCTAAATCAAAAAAGTAATCCTATCGTTATTTGTTGTTCAATACTTTCTTCGCAAGAGTGCTTTGCGTGCAAGGTAATAAATTTGTTCAATGTTGTCGTATCTTTTTCTTAAAGAAAAGATTGCTGCCTATGCCTTTTTGACCTTGAGTTAATTCTGAATTTTCGACCTCATTTTCCGCAAGGGAAGTGCAGTATTCAATCACATATCTACTTTAATCATGAGAATGTAGTTGCATGAGAAATACGAATCGCGAAATTGACGGATTTACCCGAAAACTAATGTTAGATCACTCCGACATTGAGCTGCGCCAAGCCTTCCTTGGTATCACGGAAACGGACGTAGCACTGTAAGCGCTAAATTCACCCCACCTATCGCCCAATAAAAAACGCGCCCAAAATGGAATTTTTCAAATCGGAGAATTTCATGAATCAAAGCCAAACCAAACGCCTACTTTGGCAGCAGCGATTTGAAGCGCAGCGCGCTTCAGGATTGAGCATCACAGCATGGTGTCAACAAGAAGGCATCACAAGTTCGACTTATTACTACTGGCGTCAACATAGCGAGATTAAAAAGGACGTGACAGCGTTCATCGCCTTGCCAGCACTAGTGACAGAAACGCAAGAGAGATCGCAGGCAACGACGTTGGCGATTCACACGCCTGGCGGTTATCGCATTGATCTCTATACAACGGCTCATGTGGCGTTACTTCCCACCATTCTGGCAGCGCTTGTCTGATGTGGAACACACCGCGAGGGCATGTCTACCTGGCGCCCGGCGTGACCGACATGCGTAAATCGATTAATAGCCTTGCCATGCTCGTTGTCGAAAATATGCAGGGCGATCCGGTCGGTCCGCATTGGTTTGTTTTTTGTGGTCGTGGCCGCGATAAACTTAAAATACTGCATTGGGATACCAACGGATTCTGGCTACACTACCGCCGTTTAGAGCAAGGTCGTTTCGTCTGGCCTAAAGATCCGCAGGATCATCCCGCCTTGCAAGTGACGGCGCAGCAGTTGCGTTGGTTGCTTGATGGTCTTCCATGGCAAAACGCCATAGCGCATCAGCCGTTGTCAAAGCGCGACATTTTATGAAGATCGTAAAAATGACGTAAACCCATAGAGGGTTGAAATTGGCTACAGTAGTGTCATGTCAAGCCCAAACCTCACTCACCTGCCGCCCGAAGTACAAGCCTACGTACACGATCTGGTCTCCCGCTACGAGGAGAAAATCGTTGAATTAAAACAGCGCGTTGATCAACTTGAAGAACAATTCCGTTTAGCGCAACTCAAGCGCTATGCACCGTCGAGCGAAAAGCTGGGGGTTCAGGGGTGCTTATTCAATGAGGCAGAGTCTGCCTGCATGGACGACGATGGTAGTGCAGCAGGGGAAGATACGGTAGAAGACAATCAACAACAGGATAATGCTGGGGAGGTTTCAGGTAAGAAACGTGGTCGTAAAAAGTTACCAGCGCATCTCAAGCGTGTCCGTATCGAATATGATTTGCCAGAGGCCGATAAACAATGCGCCTGCTGCCACGGTGCATTGCATCGTATGGGCGAAGAGATCAGCGAACAATTACACATCGTACCGGCACAGGTCAGCGTATTGCAGCATGTCCGTTTCAAATACGCCTGTCGTCACTGCGAACAGCATGGTACCTCCAGCACGATGGTGACGGGGCAAATACCAGCCCAGCCGATTCCTGGCAGTATCGCCAGTGCAGCAACCATAGCGACGATCATGACGGCGAAGTATGCAGACGGATTGCCGTTATACCGGCTGGAATCGGTTCTCGAACGCAGTGATATTCAAGTGGGGCGTGGGACGATGGGACACTGGCTCATACGCAGTAGTGAAAAGTGGCTTAGTCCTATTGTTAATGGGCTGCATCAGGTGTTGCTACGACAGAGAATCATTCATGGTGATGAAACCTCGGTGCAGGTGTTAAAAGAGAATGGCAAGACAGCGCAGAGTACCTCTTATATGTGGGTATATCGAAGTGCGCAGCACAGTGACGAGTCGGTGGTTTTGTTTGATTACCAGCCGGGTCGTGGGCATGAACATCCGCAGCGTTTTTTAAATGGCTACAGGGGTAGTCTGATGACGGACGGTTATGCGGCATGGCGCATGCAAAAGGATGTCATGCATCTTGGGTGTTTGGCGCACGTCAGAAGAAAATTTGATGAGGCCTTGAAGGCACAAAAGAACGCAACAGGACGCGCTAAGTACGTGCTTGAAACACTCGCTCAGTTATACAAAATTGAAAAGCAGGCGCTGGAAAAGCCAGCATCAGGAGTAACGCAAACAGAGCACACCTATACACTGAGGCAAACCAAAAGTCGCCCCATTCTGGATGCATTGCAAGAATGGCTGATTAAGAACAAGGAAGAGGTCCTACCGCAATCCTTGATCGGCAAGGCGATCAATTATGCCTTGGGGCAATGGAAATACATTACGCGCTATATTGAGGATGGTGCGGCGCCTATAGACAATAATATAATTGAACGTGATATACGTCCGTTTGTGACGGGTCGGAAAAATTGGATGTTCAGTGATACGGTCGCTGGGGCGAAAGCGAGTGCGACGATTTACAGTCTAATGTTGACCTGCCGTGCATGTAACGTGGAGCCATACAGCTATCTACTTCATGTGCTGACAGAACTTCCAAAGCGTGCTACGGACGCTGATATAACTGATCTGTTACCGTTTAACTTCAAAAAAATGACTACGACGACTGCTAATTAAGCACATAAAAATTGTGTTGGTACTGATGTCAATGTGTGGTTAATAACGCGCTTACGTAGCACTGCTGCGCGAAATTCATACTCGATTGGCGGAAAAACAATCTCTTTTCGTTGACGCATTTTATGATCATCTGCTTCAGTTTCCCCCCTTACAGGAGCTCTTGAAAGACGCTCTGATGGTGGCACGTTTAAAGCAAACACAAACGGCTTATTTTGACAGCCTCACCGGTGGCGAATATGGCGCAGATTACGTTAGTAACCGATTACGGGTTGGTATCGCACATCAGCGCATTGGTCTGGAACCCCAATGGTATATCGGCGCTTACAGAAAATATTTATCTGAATTATTGCCTGTCCTACGAGATTTGCTGAAAGAGGTGCCGGAAAAATTTTTACCTACCTATGATGCGTTGCTCAAGATCGTTTGTTTCGATATGTCCTTAGCGATGGATACGTATATTAGATCGGACCAACAAGAAATTTTTCACCTTAAAAACTATTCCGAGCAGATCATCAGCAATATGCCATCGGGCGTGATGGTGATTGATGGGGGGCGCACGATTCTCACGATGAATCACGCTATAAGAAGTATGTTCGGCCTCGGCGAAAAGCGCACAGAGGACGTGATGGCGATTTCTGCCGTTATTTCAAATCAGTTGGCGCTGGATTTCATTGACCAAGGGCTGTCGAAGCAGGATTATCAGCGTGATCTGGTGATTACTCTTTCTTCGTCCACCGGAGCTGACACCTCTCTTCGCTGCACAATTTCCAGAACATTGCTTGATGAGCAAAATCTCTTGATTTTGATGGTCGAAGATATTACGACGCAGATGCAGGCGCGCGCCGATTTGCTCGAAAGTGAAGAGCGATTTCGTGTGGCGTTCGGGCAGGCTGCAGTAGGATTAGCCCATGTCGGACTCGACGGTCACTGTTCGCGTGTGAATCAAAAGTTTCAAGATATTATCGGATATTCTGAGCAAGAATTACTGAATCTCTCGGTCCTAGATCTTATTCCTGTCAACGAACGGCATAGTACTCATGCGTTGTTGGGGCGTCTACTGGGTGGCGAAATTCAGACTTACGCGAAAGAAAGGCAGTATATCCACAAAGACGGCCATCTTGTCTGGCTTAACGTGTCCGTTGCGCCGATATCGATAGAAAAAGGACCCGGCGGTTTTATTGCAGTGATCGAAGATATTTCTCAGCGCAAACAGTTCGAACAAAAATTACAGCATCTGGCACACCATGATGCGTTGACGGGGTTATCTAACCGTGTTTTGCTCCTAGATCGACTGTCTCAGGCGATGACGTATGCCAACCGCGCAGGCAGGTTTGTCGCCGTGTTGTTTATCGATCTCGATCGGTTTAAGAATATCAACGATAGTCTTGGACATGACGCCGGTGATCAGGTTATCGTCGAAGTAGCTCGGCGCTTATCGCTGAACATCAGAGAGGGAGATACTGTCGCACGTCTGGGCGGAGATGAATTTGTGGTCGTGTTGTCAGATATTGCACGGGAAGATGAAATTGCATTGCTTGCCCAGAAAATTCTTGATGCGCTGTTTTTACCTATGATTATTCAGGGCCAGGAATTATCTCCGATCGGCAGTATCGGGATTAGTGTCTATCCGCAAGACGGCAAAGAGGGCTCTACACTGTTAAAAAATGCCGATGCAGCGATGTACCAAGCCAAAGGATTTGGGCGTAATAATTTTCAATTTTACGCCCAAGAAATGAATGCCCGTACGCTCGACCGTTTAAAGCTCGAGGGCGGATTACGCCATGCTTTGGAGCGCGAAGAGTTCATACTTCTTTACCAACCGCAAATGGATATCTCCTCTGGTGAAATTGTCGGCGTTGAGGCATTGCTTCGCTGGCAGCCGCTAGGAAAGCCGATGGTCATGCCGAACGATTTCATTCCTATTGCGGAAGAAACCGGCTTGATTGTACCGATCGGAGAATGGGTATTGCGTACAGCATGTGCTCAGCATGTCGCCTGGAAAAAATTGGGACTTCCCGAAGTAAGAATGGCTGTGAACCTTTCTGCGCGCCAATTCAGACAGAAAAATCTTGAGCAACTAGTTGCGCGGGTGCTGCGGGAAGCCGGTTGTGGTGCCACCTGTCTCGAACTCGAGATTACCGAAAGCGTGGTGATGGACAATCCGGAAGCCGCAGCACAAACATTGCAAAAACTCAGTGATATGGGCGTACAACTTTCGATCGATGATTTTGGTACCGGTTATTCAAGCCTGAGCTATCTGAAGCGATTCCCAATTCATTCACTGAAGATTGATCGGTCTTTTGTAAAAGACATCACCACGGATGCAAATGATGCAGCTATTGCAAAATCGATCATTGCTCTTGCACACAGCATGAAGTTAAAGGTCGTTGCGGAAGGAGTGGAGACCGACGAGCAATTAATTTTTCTGGGGGAACAGCAGTGTGACCACATTCAAGGATATCACCTTAGCAGGCCTGTCTCACCGGATCAGCTTCAACTTTTGATGAAAAACATGCGTTATCCATCACGGCCACAATGTAGCGGTGGGTAACGCATGAGATTCATTTCATCACAATAGAAAGCTGCACTTGTAGGACTGATAACGAACGAAGCACAACCTATTTCTAATTCCACCGTTGTTACATGGCGCTTCATCGGCACTTATTTTACGGAGAAATAATATGCTAAAAAATATCACCATCAAATGGCGATTGATCTTCGTCATCGGCTTCTTATCCTTGCAATTGATTGTTGGTGTACTGATCGGCATCATCAGTCTAGGTTTTTCTAATGATTCGATCAAAACCATTTATGAAGATCGGCTCATCTGCATGGGCCAACTGGATCAGGTGATACGCCTGATGAATGTGAATCAGTTAGCAATCGCCACGGCCATCACAGGCGATCCAGGCGAAGTGGCTCAGCAGATCGAGAAAGTAGAGGCGAATATCCAAACCTTGAACAAGATATGGGAGGAATATTCGGCAACTTATCTCACTCCAGAGGAAAAAAAACTGGCCGACAAATTTGATGGTGATCGTAAGCAGTTCATTGCTGAGGCACTAAAGCCGGCAATTGCTGCATTACGTAAGCAAGATACTGCCGGCGCTACGGTGATTATGCATGGAGCGATGACGCAACGCTTCTTACCTGTTCGGGAAGGGATCAATGCCCTTATTCAACTCCAACTGGATATTGGTAAGATTGCATATGAGCAATCACAACGCACCTATAACCTCGTTCGCACAAGTTGCATCGCAGGTGTCTTGTTTGGTTTGGTCTTGGCAATCCTAGTCGGTATTTGGTTGATTCGCGCTATTTCCCGCCCGATAGATGCCGCAGTGGAGATCGCAGATGGCATTGCCGCTGGCGATTTGACGCAGCACATTAACGTCTTGTCGAACGACGAAACTGGCCGTCTCATGCAAGCATTGAAAAATATGAACGAAAGTCTCGTCAAAATCGTCGGCGAAGTTCGTACTGGAACGGACACCATAGCCACTGCCTCAAGCCAGATCGCTGCTGGCAATTTGGATTTATCGGCTCGTACCGAAGAACAAGCCAGCTCTCTGGAAGAAACTGCCGCCTCGATGGAAGAATTGACTAGCACGGTGAAGCAAAACTCTGACAATGCAAGGCAAGCGAATCACCTCGCCATGTCCGCCTCCGATGTTGCGGTTAAAGGAGGGGCAGTGGTCTCGCAAGTGGTTGATACGATGGTCTCGATCAATGATTCGTCTAAAAAAATCGTCGACATTATCAGCGTGATTGAGGGCATTGCGTTCCAAACCAATATTCTCGCGTTGAATGCTGCTGTCGAAGCAGCGCGTGCAGGGGAGCAAGGACGCGGTTTCGCGGTGGTGGCTTCCGAAGTGCGCGATTTGGCGCAGCGTAGCGCGGCGGCAGCGAAGGAAATCAAGACTCTCATTGGCGATTCGGTCGATAAAGTGGCGATCGGTAGTAAATTGGTTGGCGAGGCAGGCAGAACGATGGACGAAGTGGTCGCGAGCGTGCGTCACGTGACAGAAATTATGGGCGAGATCACCGCCGCTAGTCAGGAGCAAAGTACCGGCATTGAACAAGTTAATCAGGCGATTGCACAAATGGACGAAGTAACCCAGCAAAATGCTGCCTTGGTGGAAGAGGCTGCGGCCGCAGCAGCAGGTCTGCAAGATCAGGCCAGTAATCTCTCGCACGTGGTCAGTGTATTCCGGCTAGATGACACGCATACCACCGCAGTCATGATGACCGCAACATCCTTGGTTTCAGCGCACGGCCGTTCAAGACCAAAGACAGCACCTGATATCAGCTACACCTTAAAGTTGAAATGAATAGGACGTAGATGGTCACTCCCGATATGGTAGGAGAAATTTGTAATCGCAAAATAAGTTGTTGGGAATCCTTTTGCTCTTTGACAAAGTGTCAAATTAAAATTGACATGAATTTCCTCAAGGCGGGATCATAATAAGCAAGGAATCACGTGGAAGAACCATTGATGTCAGAAGGGTTGGCCTAGAAAGCTGGAGTCGCTAGCACCCGAGCGCGAGCTTGGATTTTTGCTTCGTTTTTACTCAAAATATCATATAGGATTTTTGCATGCCCGAAGAAATTGGCGTAGTGGTCTTTTCTGAGTGGCTAACATTGTACCGATCAGTTGAATCAATAGTCGAATCACCTGAAACGTGTTGATAAGTGCTCTACAAAGCAGCGTCTGAAAAAAACTTTGTGGTATCAACGTGTTCAAGCTCTGCACGTATATCTAATTTTAAAAAACTATAAGAGGAAATCATGAATATCAGAATATATCGCCTAGTTTTCGCATTTGTTATCGCAGCTTTTACATTTCCCTTGCAGGCAGCCGATCAGCATGGTTCAAGTGAAGAAGCCGTCGCATTAGTCAAGAAAGCCATCGATTTCTACAAAAAAAATGGCGCCGAAAAAGCCTACCAGGCGATTAATAACCACGACCCCGCATTTAAGAATAAGGATCTTTATCTTTTTGCTTCTGACGTCAAACTTGGCGCTCCTCTGGCTGCGCACGGGGCAAATCCAAAGATGGTTGGCAAAGATATGTCGCAGCTAAAGGATGTTGACGGTAATTACTTCGCCAAAAAAATGGTTGAATTGGCTCAAAGTAAAGAAGGAAAAGGGTGGGTTGACTACAAATGGCCCAATCCAATTAACGGCCAAATAGAACAGAAAAGCACATACGTTGAACGTATCGATGATATCTATTTTGGATGTGGAATTTATAAGTAGGATGAAATCGGGAATATTTGTAGCCGTTGCGCGAAGTAAAAGTGCCACCTATATTCGTTCCCGACTTCACTTAGGGTCTGGAAATAGCGATCCATTTACCGTACTTGACGCACCGTAAGTCGTCTGCATGACGCTTCTCTTTATAGCGGAATTATTTTAACAACGCAGATGAATTTACTGAGGTCGGCGTACGTTGCCCAAGAGCCAGTAAAGCGGCAACTAAAAGCGTCAAGGCCGAAAATACCAGACCCTGCTTGAGGCCACCTGTGCTGTCGGCAATCCAACCAACGATAGTCGGGCCAACGATCTGGCCTAGTGCAAACACAGTCGTAAACATACTGATAGCAGACGACCAAGCGGTTGGCGGTAAGTTATGCCGCACCAGTGCGGTGGTTGACGTAACGACCGACATAAATACGGCACCGAACAATATACCGGAAACGAAAATCAGCGGAAGTTGTACCCCGAGCACCGGTAGCAGGGTTGCGACAGCTAGTACTCCGTTGAGGATTGCCATCGATTCACCGCCCTTGAACCGATCCAGCATGTGTGCCCACAACTTGCCTGAACCGATAACCGCTAATCCCAGCAGACTGTAAAACAGCGTGATTGTCACATCATGGATTCCTTGCTGTTTGAGCAAAGCAACGACAAAAGTCATGTAGCCGATATAGCCCATGCCAAACATGAAATACGAAAGCAAGCCAAAAGCGAGGCTGCGCGTGCGCACAGCAGCATGTTCTCGATTGTGTGGCGACGGTTCCGGAATACTTCGGGCGGTTATTCCCATTATTGGCGCCGCCAGCAAGCAAATCGTTCCGAATACCCGCCAGGCCCATTGCCAATCATGTGCGCTAGCGTGGGACTGTGCGGCAGCTATTACCAACGGTGTTAGCAGCGCCGACAGCATGATTCCCAGACCGGAACCACCATAATATAGACCAAGCAACAACCCCATTTGCTTGCCGCGCAAAACGCCAAGCTGGGCCGTTAATACACCGCCGGCGATAAACACGAATGCGCTCGCCATGCCGACCAACATACGTAGGAAAAGCATCACGCTGGCATTGGTGACAAACCCTGACAGCAAGGTGAATATACCAATAAAGAGTGCGCCGCCAGTCAACTGGCGCCTTGCACCCCAGCGCGGCATCAGCATCGAGGTTGCCAGCGCACCGAGAAATAGCCAAAGGCATTCGCGGTATTCATGGTGCCGGCCAGCAAATACGACCAACCTAGATCGGTACGCATCGGCAACATCAGCAGGCCGTACGAAAAGCGTGATATGCCCAAGGCGATAGCGGGCCCCAGTGATAATACGATTGCCGTAAAAAACGGATGGTCAAGGGCAAATTTCCGTGAAGTTGGTTGTATCGGATAATTCATCATTGACAGTTGAAAGTTGGTTTAAAGGGCACGCTGAACGCTAAACGATGGCGTGGTTCGATGAAATGTATACGTCTTGACTGTTTTGGTCTTCATTGGTCTCTGATTTGTGGAAGCTGGTTAACATTTGTTTGGGATCAAACCGATTTGATTTGGACTGATATAAGGTATAACTAAAATTGGTATGACTAAAATTCTATTCTGTTGTCGAGAATGAGAATTGCGCGCTATATGTAGCTAATCCAAATGGAGACGATGATGAGTTCGAGCATAGATGAGTTAGAAAAGCGGTTATCCGGATTGAAACTTCTTGCTGGTCAATTACAAGCAGAAACTCGGTTACCAAGTACTTCGCTTGATGATAATACAAATACTGACCCATTAATCACAGCGGCGCGAGAATTGATGGTTCCACTTTTTGCACAACTTACTATTGGAACCTTGTTGGCAGCCGTTCTTGGAGAGATTGATAGTGTTGAAAGTGCACAACGGTCTCTCACACACCACCATTGAACCACGACTTTCTGATCATGTACATGGTGTCAATTCCCGAGATTAGTTTGGCGACACAATGAAAGTCTTTGAATCCGAGGATGAGTCTGGTTGGGCGTTTATGCCAAATGCCAGAAAATTTACTACGAACTGCAGCATCCGGGTATCTGTTTCATTCCAATCACTCAGGAAAACCGCATGAAAGAAACGATGCCACATCCCAATATTGGAACGATTTTAGCGGTGCGCGGTAGCGTGGTGGATATTCGTTTCGACGAGCGCTTACCATCGATCAACACTCTGTTGCGGGTCGGTCAGGATGGGAACATTGCTATTGAGGTCTGGGCGCAGCTCGATGCCCATAGTGTACGCGGTATAGCCTTGACGCCGACGCAGGGTCTTTCACGCGGCATGCCGGTCGTAGACACTGGAGGTCCACTTTTGGCACCAGTAGGCAAAGCAATTCTGTCGCGCATGTTCGACGTGTTTGGTCGTATTATCGACCGAGGAGTGCCGTTATCGGATGTTACTCTGCGCTCTGTGCATAATCTGCCGCCACCCCTTGTGGAACAATCTACCGAATCGGAGATTTTTGAAACCGGTATTAAAGTTATCGATGTGCTGGTGCCGCTGGAACGCGGGGGCAAGGCAGGTCTGTTCGGTGGCGCGGGAGTCGGCAAGACCGTACTCCTCACTGAAATGATCCACAACATGGTTGGATACCACAACGGCGTGAGCATATTTTGCGGCATTGGTGAACGTTGCCGAGAAGGCGAAGAGTTACATAGAGAAATGAAAGAGGCTGGTGTCCTGCCAAATATGGTGATGGTTTTCGGGCAAATGAATGAACCACCGGGTAGTCGATTTCGCGTCGGCGATGTGGCAGTGACCATGGCCGAATATTTTCGTGATGAGGAGCATCGCGATGTCTTGCTATTGGTTGACAACGTGTTTCGCTTTATTCAAGCTGGATCAGAAGTTTCAGGATTGATGGGGCAAATGCCGTCACGCATGGGCTACCAGCCAACGATGAGCACCGAATTGGCCGGTCTGGAGGAGCGGATCGCCAATACTGCGAATGGCGCAATCACGTCTATCCAGGCCGTCTACGTCCCAGCTGACGATTTTACCGATCCGGCTGCTGTGCATATTTTTGGTCATCTGTCGGCATCGATTGTGTTATCACGGGAACGGGCCAGTGAAGGTTTGTTCCCAGCCATCGATCCCTTGCAGTCGAATTCAAAAATGGCGACGCCCGGTATTATCGGAGAGCGACACTACCTACTGGCGCAAAAAATCCGTCAGACGCTGGCGCAATATGCCGAACTCAAAGATATCATAGCCATGTTAGGTCTTGAACAGCTTTCTCAGGACGATAGAAATATCGTGGCGCGCGCAAGGCGACTGGAGCGCTTTTTGACTCAACCCTTTTTCACTACTGAACAATTCAGTAATGTACCTGGCAAGGCCGTCAGTTTGAAGGATGCACTTGACGGTTGTGAACGAATATTAAACGACGAGTTCAAAGACGTCCCTGAAAGCGCACTGTACATGATTGGTTCGATCGACGAAGTGCATACTGAAAAACCAGATGTAAAACCGACACCCAAACCAGAACAGGACAAACAATATGCCGTCGCTCATGCATCTTAAAGTTCTGGTGCCATTCCAAATTTTCGTCGATTGTTCAGATGTTGCTCGCATCGTAGCGCTCGGCACATCTGGTTCGTTCGGAATTTTGCCTCAGCGCCTAGACTGTGTCATGGCATTGGCACCTGGTGTACTGAGCTACGTTACCAAAAACGGAGAAACTATTTACGTAGCGGTTGATCGGGGCGTACTGGTCAAGACGGGTAGTGAGGTAATGGTATCGGTGCGCAACGCAATTGGCGGCGCAGATCTCGGTAATCTACATGAGGCAGTGACGCGCGAGTTTTTAACCATCGACAGCATGGAAAAAGATCGGCGCTTGGTGATGGCAAAGCTCGAGACCGGACTGTTACGGCGCATGGCGGAGTTCCCTCATGGCAATTAACGAGAAGCCGGACACCGAATTCAGCGAGCGGGTGCAGCAGCAAGAGATGCGCAAGCTCGCGGTGCAGAAAAATACCGTGTATGGCATCTGGTTTGGTCTTGGCATGGTGGGACTGATTGGGTGGTCGGTCGTTGTGCCAACCCTAGCTGGTGCCACACTTGGCATGTGGATAGACGACCATTATCCCGGTAGCCACTCTTGGACCCTTGCCTTGCTCGTTGCCGGCCTTTGCCTGGGTTGTGCCAACGCTTGGCATTGGGTCGCTAAAGAAAATGTCGCTATCAGCAAGGCTCGTACTGACGCAATCGGAGAAAAAGATGAATGACATCTTTGCATTTGCAGCGATGACAGTTGTTGGTTTTTGTTTGGGGGCGATGTTTTTTGCAGTGTTGTGGTGGACGACCAACAAAGGATTAACCTCCAATCAGCCTGTGCTTTGGTTTGCCGGTAGTTTCTTTGGGAGGACCATTGTGCTGCTCGTTAGCCTCTACTACCTGTGCAATGCTGATTGGCATCGACTGATCGCCTGTTTGATCGGGTTCACGGTAGCACGCATGATTTTACTGCGGATCTTGCCATCTCAATCGTTGCAGAGAGGCAGACCATGAATCTCAGTTCCGATCAGTTGATCCTGTGGCAGTATGGTTTTTTTCATGTGAACGAAACCATACTCACGACTTGGCTGCTCATGCTAGGTATGACAATTGCCGCGATGTTGGTGACGCGAAAGTTGTCTACAGATGGGTATGTCTCACGGTGGCAGTGTGTTCTAGAAATCATCGTGCTTAGTGTCGCAAAGCAAATTGAAGAAGTTGGTTTGCCAAATCCCCAAAAATATATCGGCTTTTTAGGTACCCTGTTTCTGCTTATTGCGACGGCCAGTATCTGTACCGTACTGCCCGGTTATAACCCGCCTACTGGTTCGCTCTCGACGACGATTGCACTAGCGTTATGTGTCTTCGTCGCTATTCCCGTGTTTGGCATTGAGAGGATCGGTTTGAGTGCGTATTTAAAATCTTATCTAGAGCCAACCGCGATTATGTTGCCATTCAACATAATCAGCGAAGTGTCGCGCACGCTGGCGCTTGCAGTGCGTTTGTTTGGCAATATGATGAGTGGCACCATGATCATCGCGATTTTACTAACGATTACCCCATTTATTTTTCCACTTGCGATGACGCTGCTTGGTCTGTTGACCGGTATGGTACAGGCGTACATTTTCAGCATTCTGGCAACCGTATATATCACTGCGGCCGTGCAGCTACACGAGCCAACTCATTCTACTTAAACTGATAGGAGCAACCATGGACAGCATGACCATTATCGCCATCGTTTCAATTTTCACTGCGGGTTTTACCATTGCAATCGGCGTGATTGGCCCAGCGCTAGGCGAAGGACGGGCAGTTGCGACGGCACTGACATCACTGGCACAGCAACCCGATGCGTCTGCCACCATCACGCGCACGCTGTTCGTCGGTCTTGCCATGATCGAATCGACTGCTATTTATTGCTTTGTTGTGTCGATGATTCTTATCTTTGCCAATCCGTTCTGGAACCATGCGATTAGTTTGGCTCAGGGGAAATAAGTCATGTTAGTTGATTGGTTCACCGTCATTGCACAGATCGCCAATTTTTTGATTCTGGTTTGGTTAATGAAACGTTATCTGTACCAGCCTATATTTACCGCCATTGATGCGCGCGAAAAACGTATTGCTGCTCAACTGTCTGAGGCCAAAAGCAAGGCAAACGACGCAGCAAAGGAGCGTGATCTGTTTCAGCAAAAGAACCAGCAATTCGATCAGGAACGCGATAAGTTGATGAAGAAGACGCAAGACAGCGCTGAGGCAGAAAAGCGAAAACTGATGGACGCAGCACGTCAGGAGGTAGAAGCCATGCGGACCAAAGGCAGCATGGCTGTGTTAAATGAACGTAAAACGCTGGAGCGCGAATTGGCAGTGTCGATTCAGCATGAAGCGTTTGCTATCGCACGTCAGGCATTAGCTAGCCTTGCAAATGTCGATCTCGAAACACAGATCACCACGGCATTTATTGAACATCTGAAGGCGCTTGACACCCGCTCCAAAGCTGCGCTACTTGCCGCCGTCAATGGCGCACCGCAGACAGTACAGGTGAGAAGCGTATTTGACCTTGGCCAAGCAGAACGGCAGGCAATCAGACAAGCATTGAACGTATTGACTGGTACTGAATTAACGATCCAATTTGACGTATCACCTAATGTGGGTTGTGGCATCGAACTCAGTATCAACGGACAGAAACTGGCATGGAGCGTCGCTGGCTATCTTCATTCACTCGATAGCCATGTCAATCACGTGCTCGATTCAGTTGCCAGTGATTCAGCCAAGCCTGAATCGTCCACTAAGTCAAGCGTATGAGCGACTCGTCTCTATTACATGTCGCGCTAAACAGATTGGCTATAGTGAGTCAAGCCAGAGAGCACTTCGTTCCATCGTTTCAGCCGCTCGAAGTGGGTACAATTTTATCCGTATCGACTGGCATCGCGATCGTTACCGGATTACCCGGAGTCGGTTTTGAAGAATTGATTGAGTTTCCTGATGGGCTATTGGGTATCGCCTTTAATATTGATGTCAACGAAATCGGTGTCGTGTTGCTAGGCGATTACAGCAACTTGCAGGCGGGTGATGAAGTGATACGCACTGGTCGAGTGATGGATGTCGGTGTCGGTGATGGCGTGCTGGGGCGCGTGATTGATCCGCTTGGTCGTCCATTGGACGGATTGGGAATCGTCCACACCGCGCAACGGCTGCCGATAGAACGCGAAGCCAAAGCTATTATGGACCGAGCGCCAGTTACGGTGCCTCTGCAAAGCGGCATCAAGGTGATTGATGCATTGGTTCCAATTGGCCGCGGACAGCGCGAATTAATTTTGGGTGACCGCAAAACCGGCAAGACCTCCATAGCGATCGACACTATTATTAACCAGCGCGATCACAATGTACTTTGTATCTATTGTGCGATTGGGCAGCGCGCCTCGGCGGTCGCTAAGGTCGTGGCCGATCTGCGCAACCACGGTGCACTGGACTATACAGTCGTCATGGTCAGCGAAGGCAATAGCGCGCCTGGACTGACCTATATTGCACCGTATGCGGCTACCAGTATCGCCGAACACTTTATGGAGGCCGGACGTGACGTCTTGATTGTGTACGACGATCTTACTCAACATGCGCGTGCCTACCGCGAGTTATCGCTATTGTTGCGCCGACCACCCGGCAGAGAAGCGTTTCCCGGCGATGTGTTTTATATACACTCCCGTCTACTCGAACGTGCCACCCATTTGCATCAGGATTTGGGCGGTGGGTCGCTGACGGCCTTACCTATCATCGAAACGGAAGCCCAGGACATCTCGGCTTATATTCCAACTAATCTGATATCTATCACCGACGGTCAAGTCTACCTGTCACCCAACCTATTTGAACTTGGCATTTTACCCGCAGTCGATGTGGCAAAGTCAGTATCGCGAGTAGGGGGGAAAGCGCAACTTGGGACATATCGTTCTGTCGTCGGAACGTTGAAACTCGATTATTCGCAATTCGAAGAACTGGAAACATTTGCCCGCTTCGGTACGCGATTAGACGAGACATCAAAAAAGACGCTCAACCATGGTTTGCGCATCCGTGCCTATCTCAAGCAGGCAATATTTTCACCGCTGACGATATCGGCACAGATCTGTGTCTTGTTGGCGTTGACCAGTGGTGTCTTTGATCTAATCCCAATTGAAAAAATAGTGGATGCAGAATCTGCGCTTTGCAACGCAACAAGCTTTATTCCAGTTGATATGCAACGGCGCTTTATGACAGAAAGTACGCTCAGCGAAGATGATCGTGCACTCCTCATTCAAATTATTCAGACCGTACTCCATTCTTTTCTGCAGGTAAAAAATTGAGTGATACATCAGCCATCTTGCTCTCAAAAATTGACGGTACCGAGAAACTCAAATCCGTGGTGAGGACGATGAAGGCTATTGCTGCATCTAGCATTGGCTCATATGAAAATGCCGTTTTGGCGTTGATTGATTACGAACGTACGGTAACCCTTGGGTTAGCTGCGGTCCTGCGGCAAAACGTAGTTAAACCGACTCCCCACATTGAGCAAGCTAGTTCAAATGCCGTTGGCACAATCGGCGCCATCGTATTTGGCTCTGATCAAGGGCTAGTCGGACAATTCAATGAAATCATGACGACCTTCGTCATCGATACGTTGGACCAACTGCCAGGCGAAAAGAAAATTTGGGTGGTAGGTGAACGTTTGTTTTCACGTCTAGCAGAAGCTAAGCTTGCTTTGGTCGGTCCTTACCCAGTACCGGGTTCGGTGTCTGCGATTTCGCAACTGGTAGGGCGCATTCAAATCGATGGTGATACGTGTCGTCTCAATAATGAATTTGCGCAAATGTACCTTTTTCATAATCAACCACAAGCCGCTTCGCAATATCAACCCGTATGCCAACAATTGCTGCCATTGGATACGCGGTGGCAGCGCGCTCTTGCCACCACACCTTGGCCGACCAAAGCGTTACCAGAACCTGTAGGAGAGAAAGAAACACTTTTGAGCGATCTGATTCGCGAATATTTGTTTATCTCAGTCTATAAGGCCTGCGCAGAATCGCTGGCTAGCGAGAACGCGAGTCGGCTTGCCGCCATGCAGAGAGCGGAAAAAAGTATTAATGAATTATCAGATCAACTTCATCGAACTTTTTCGCGATTACGACAAAATGCGATCGATGAGGAGTTGTTTGATGTCATCGCCGGGTTTAACGCTTTGACTGGCTTTAAGATATAAGAGCCTGCAATTGACAATTGCGCACGCGCGAAGCGTCATCTGATTAACTAAAAATGAGCACCGCAAAATACGGAGTGCACTCATTTTCAAAGAGCCGCAGAAATAACCGTGACAGGCAAACAGCGGTTGCATGATTAATCTATTGACGCCACATGTCTGCAGAGCACCTGCCACTTGGGCTATATGTTGCATGCGACTACTTTGATACATTGTGTCAATGTTGTGGCGGTAACAGGCGGTAGAATTGGGAACTTAATGCACGTCAGGGATTTGAATTTGAGCAACTTTGGGCATTGCTTACCAGTATGCGTAATGGATGTTATGGAGCGATCAACGTTTATTGATCTCGATCAATTCAAGACCATCAACGATACGCTAGCTCAAGATGTGGGTGATATGTTTTTAAAACAGGTGGCGAACACCTTTTGACGCCGATTCTCAAACAGAGATCGTTGGCCATAACATCGTGATGTGCTAAACCAAACTTATCAGGTGGTCTCTATACAATTCAAATTAGTGGCAGCGGCAACCTGTTTAATGGCACTCAACAGAGTGTAAAAGATCTATGCAGGCAGGGCGACATTGCCATGGTTGATCTCAAAAAATCTAGGAGAAATGCGTTACGTTTCTTTGATCCGCGAATGCATTTATCTCAAACTTAGAAAGTTATTACGGTAATGAATGAAGGCGGCGAAAATCACATATCCAACGAACCTGTCACTCTATTGCAACCGAATGATGTTCCTATAGGAGCGCCACTTGAATGGCCAATTTTCGACACTTGTGGCGTACTCCTGTTTGACCGAGGTGCGACCTTGTCGCAAGCAGAAGACCGCACCTTTTTATTCCAACACTTTCAACCGCAACGTGGTGATTTGGATGCCAATGAAATCCCTTCCTTATCCAATGAAGATCTAGATAATCAACAGGAACCACTCACTGTCAACGACCTAGACCTGACAATCGGTATGTCGCTCGGCATCCGGGCAATGGCTGGTAAGGGAGGGCCGATGCATGCGAGTAAGCTGATCGGACTAGCCCAAAACGATGCGTTATTTATCATGGCTCCGGTGCAGAGGGGGCAGCCGCTATTCTTCGTGCAAGGCGAACAAATCGAGGTGGTCGCTGTCTCGGTTCGCGCGGTATTTTTTTCCTTTGTACAGTCGACACCGTATGCTCAGGCCCCTTCAACTATTTGATACTGTCCGCCCCATTCGCAATCCGTCGGCTTCGTTCGCGTAAATCAGCTCGTGCCCGTGTGAAGCTCGCTGTGAGTTATGCTATTGCTACAACGGCTAGCGAATATGAAGGGATCGGCATCGCACAGGATATTAGTCCCCTAGGAATGTCACTTGCCGCGTCGATAGCATTGGGCACGACAGGTGATCGTTTGCACGTCCGGTTTCGGATCAAGACGGGCGAATTCAACCTCGATATTGACGCGATGGCGTACATCCGTAATGTGCGTAAGGATGAGTCGTTCGATGGGTTGATCGTTCACGGAATCGAATTCGATCAGCTTGAATCAGAGCAGCGGATCGCATTGAAATGCTTCATTTTTGACCAAAGTTAGTGTTGTGCGTCATCTGTGTTGAGTCTGAACGACTTGGATCAAAGCCTGAACGACCTATGCGGTACTAGCATAACGATATGCTAGATGTGCTTTAGCATTTCGCATTGATTGAGCTGTCCATATAAAATTGTGTCCGCAAATTGATGGAAAACTCTTTTAAAAACGGTGTATATCTATGCTATACACCTTAACGTTACAATTAAATGTCGCAACCTAAAGTGTTCGCAATGTATCGATTTGTATCTGATGATCCGCGTTTTGTGGTATTGAAAACTTTTGAAAATAAAGGTTAACACTGATCTTGGTTGCGCCGCTGACAGGCCCGATACCGAGACAGCGTTCGCAAAATGCAAAGACCTGTAATGAATTGATGACGCTATCCAAATCCAACATTGTCCGTATTATTGAACCGAAGGGGCAGCCTACGCTTTCGGCTGGTCAAAAAACGTTTAATCGACTGATTAAGAAAATTGATCAGCAACGCCAGCAACTTGCCGAGTGGCAGGCCATGATTCCGTTGTATCAACAAAAACAATCCACCGAATTTGCTCCGTTATTGCAAAAATTTAATCTCCTGCGCAAGAAGCTGGTCGAGTTATTTGATAAATCCTATGCCGATCCCACATTGAGCAAGACGGACCGAGCTAAGCTGAGCGACATCCTATGTGCAATCGCAGGGAAATTACTTGTTGAAAACGACGATCCAGCATTGAAATCGATTTACAACATGTACAGCGACACCGACTTTGATGCAGAAGCGAAGGAAGTCAACACAGCGATAAGATCCATCATGGAAGATGTGCTGGGAGTCGAACTCGACGAGGTTGATTTAACCTCATCGGAAAGCGTGTTCGAGTATGTCGACGAAAAGCGGAGGCAGCATCAGGCGCATCAAGAAAAGAATCAACAAGAATATGATGATTTGCGCAGCAATCGCAAAAAGTCGTCAAAAGAATTAGCCAGGGAAGCTAGGCAGGAAAAAGAAGCGCATCATGTCAGTCAGTCGATCCGCGCGGTATTTCGGCAATTGGCTAGTGCACTGCACCCTGATCGCGAACAAGACCCAGCAGAACGGGATCGCAAGACCACCTTAATGCAACGTGTCAATGTGGCTTATGACAAGCGAGATTTGCTCAAGCTCTTGGAGTTGCAACTGGAAGTGGAGCAGATTGACCAATCCATGATCAATGCCATTTCCGCCGATCGCTTGAAACACTATAACAAGATATTAACCGAACAATCGGTGGAATTGCAGCAGGAGATCGAAGACATGGAAAGGGACTTCAGGGCAAGCTTTGGTTTTTCGCCCGATGCGTCGTTGTCTCCTGCGCAGGTGATGCACAGTCTCCAAGCTCATATCAAGCACATTCAGCGTGACATTACAATGTTGAAACAGGATCTTGCTGCCCTCCGGGATATCAGTAATCTTAAACGATGGCTCAAGTCTTATCGGATTTCACGGTAGCTGGATGCTGAAGAGGAAATGTTCGCTTATATGGATTTTGATGATTTTTCAAATGACGACAATTGATGGGTCATAAGGTTCTGTCAAAATAAGGTAGAGTAAACATTGGAAAGTGGCAATTCCACGATAGATTAATTTCTGACACCCTATGTCGATTTTATCTTCTTTAATCCAGCGTATTTCATTATTGTGTCTTGATTATCATGCAAAATTTTTCATTTGAAACAGAAACATTTATTGCTGAATTTGACGAGGCAATGGTGGCACATAACGAGTGGAACCAACGTATTTTACGCTGCGCTGTATTGCATGAGTCACCTGGTGACGATATCCTTTCACCAACCGCGCATACACTTTGTCGGTTCGGTCGCTGGTTTGCTTTGCATGCCGCCTATTTTGAATCCATAGATATTCAAACAACTCAACGTGTAACTTTCGTTCATCAAAGAATGCATGAACTAATCTCTGCAATTTGCGAGCATGTAATGACAGGAACGCCTGGTAGTATCGTTGATCTGGAAGATTTTGAAAAATCACAGGCAGAATTTGTTATTTTATTGGCTAATTTAAAAAATATTGTACTTTCAAATGCTCTGCGAAATGATCCGTTGACTGGACTTCCTTTAAGGTACGGAATTGCAAGTGATTTTTCTTTATGCCAGAAAGATGCTGAGCGAAACAATTCATTGTTGTATGTTGCAATGATCGATATCGACAATTTTAAAAAAGTCAACGATACTCATGGACACCCGATAGGGGATATTATTCTGCAATCTACAGCGGCTATCTTGAAACAGGTGCTTCGTAGTAATGACCCATTGTATCGTTTTGGTGGTGAGGAATTTTTATGGTTTTTACGGTGCAAGTCGTCAGAAGAAGCGTCGCAATCAGCAAGCCGAGTCGTCACTACAATCGCAACGACACCAATGACTATTTCTGACAACCAAGTACTATCTGTTACCATCACCACTGGGTTAGCGCTAGTTGGAAAAAAAGAGGATCTCGATAGTGCAATTAAACGTGCAGATATTGCGCTGTATGAAGGTAAAAATAATGGACGCAATCAATTTGTAATCGCGTGAACGATTGTGTCACTCATCGGCTCTATTTAAAACCATTCTGTTACGACCCGCATGCTTGGCTTCATATAAAGAATTATCTGCCACGTTAATGAGATTTTTTTGTGAAGAGCCTAACACAGGTGAAGCAACTGCTACCCCAGCACTCACGGTTACAACACCACCTTCGCCAGCGAGATGCGGCATCTTCAATTTTGATATGGAGTCAACGATTCTTGCCGCCACTTTTCCGGCGGTTTGTGTATCTATAGATGGTAAAATCACGACAAATTCTTCGCCCCCGTACCGAGCCACAATATCAGAAGAGCGTAATGTAGATCCTTTAAGAACTTTTGCGATTGTTCTTAAACACTCATCACCAGCAGGATGTCCGTAGATATCATTGAATTGTTTGAAATGATCGACGTCTAGCATGATGAGCGCCACCATTAAATGATTGTGGATAGCACTATTCCAGATAGTGTCGAGAGCGTTATCAAAGCCACGACGATTGATCACTTCTGTCAGTCCATCATGTACAGCAAGTACTTCTAAATCAAGCTGTGCCTTTTTTTGAATTGTCATATCACGAAGTGTTTCGACCGCAGCGATCAATTTTCCAGAGGTATCAAAAATAGGCCCTGCATCGGCATAGAGATATCGTTCCGTACCCAAGCGAGGCATTACACACCAATTTTCTGCATGCAATTCTTGCCTGGACTCTGTAGGGTCTTCGTGTGCAACGTAAAGTCCATCCATCTCGTTAATTTTATTTTGAACAATGAGATCTGATAAACATGGTCGAGGTGATGCATAGAATCCCCGCCAATGCTCATCGGTACCAATAATTTCCGCCTCCTTAATACCAGTCAGACGTTCACACGCTTTATTCCAGATAATTACTTTACCTTGCATGTTAAGTACGAAGGCAGGAACGACCAAAAACTGCATAAGATTGACGGCAAATTGATAATCATCTTTGGCTATGCTTTTTTTCGAAAGTGAAATCGCGTTTGGTTTGGTCATAGCTCTATTTTTTAAAAAATCTGGAAAGGGTGGTTTTCGAAGAAAATAGATTCAAACGTCATGCGGTACGCGACGGTCTTTAAGATCCGCATAGTAGTACCAAGCGACCCAGAAATTATACTGTAAGCAAGCGGGCTTACGATCATTTCGTAGCGCAATATGCACAGGGGCGATCATCATGCCTATACATTTAATCTGTTCTGGCTAACGAAGTCACCCAACTATGGCAATGTCGTTGTATCCATGGATGCAGCCACGAAAAAGTTTATTATTGGTTAACTCATTTATTCATGCGCGTCGGTCGATGCTTGTACTAACAGATGATGGTGGCAGGAGTAACAACATCACTGTTCACTGAATCAGGCGTAATGCAAGAACTATTTGATAAAGCGACATTAATCTTCTATATTGTGTTTGAGCAAAATAATATTTTATTGATTTGTGATGGTGCCTTTCCTGCTTAAGGCAGCCTTCAATTCATTTCTCATCGCAACCTGAGCGATACTTCACGGATAGGACCGCGAACGACATACGTTTTTCATTTATTACAAAAAATGGTTTTTGGATGTCTCCAACATAACGAGTGAGTTATTGTCATGCCGCCACCATCTAGACCAACTTATTCATCAACGTTTGCTGATTTTCATATTGATATTGTGGCAATGTTTGATCGTAAGCTAAGACATACGTACGTCAATTCTTCAATTGAACAATATACAGGTCTAAAGCCGGGAGATTTTGTTGGTAAGACCAACTGTGAGTTGGGCATGCCGCCAGAATTGGTGCGGCAGTGGGATGCGGCACTTAAAGACGTGTTTTGTACGGGCGAGTCACGGGATATTACATTCACTTTTCCTGGCGTTGATGGAAATAGAGATTTTCATTCGCATTTGATTGCTGAAAAAGAGTCGTCCGGTGAAGTGTCTTCTGTTATTTCTTTTGCGCGGGACGTCACGCAGTCTGAGCTTTCTTTTTCTTCTGCAGTTAGTAAGTACGAGACTGAACTGATCCAGGCCATTCTTGATTCTGTTGATGATGCTGTGATTGGTAAAACACTTGATGGAATTATAACGAGCTGGAACGGTGCGGCCGAGGTAATGTTTGGGTATCGAGCTGAGGAAGTGCTGGGCAGGTCGATTCTGCGCTTATTTCCACCCGACCGTCTGGATGAAGAGAAATTTATTCTCGAAAAGTTACAGTATGGGGAGAAGATCGACCACTTTGATACTGTGCGTGTGCATAAGTCGGGACGTCTAATTCATGTCACCGTTACTACGACGCCAATTCGCGATACGAATGGAAAGATCATCGGCGCTTGCAAAATAGTGAAGGATGTGACGCCCTTAATCGTGGAGCATCAACGGTTGGAAATGGCATTGGCAGCGAGCAATAACGCCATGTGGGACTGGGATTTGATTACAAATAAACTGTATCGGTCTGATCAGACCCTTAAAATCACAGGTGGTTTGCCGGATGAGGCGGCATACGATTTTCATTTTTTTAAGAGTACGATTCATCCTGATGATGTTGAATCGGTGCTGAAAAAAATTGATCTATTTTTAGCGAGTGATCAGGTAAGAGTAGAGCTTGATTACCGCCTAGCAGTCAAGCCGGGAGAGTCTGAAGTTTGGGTTACTACGCAAGCAAAGATTGTCGAACGAGATGGTCAAGGTAGACCAGCGCGCTTAGTTGGGACAATCTCTGACTCTACGGAGAGCCGTCGAATACACGCTGAACTCGTGGATCGGGAAAAGCGTTTGTCACGAGTGATTGAAGGTTCTGAACAGGGCTACTGGGACTGGAATATCCAGACAAACTCCCTGAATGTTAACGCCCGTTGGGCGCAAATGCTTGGTTATACGCTCGATGAGATTGACTTATCTGAAGGCGGATACGAAAAATATGTGCACCCTAGTGATCTTGTTAATGTGATGGCGATCGTGTTGAGACATTTGCAAGGTAAGTTGTCTCATCTTGAACAAGAAATTCGTTGTCTAACGAAGTCCGGTGAATGGCGATGGGTATTATCTCGCGGCAGAGTTGTTGAGTGGGATGAATATGGAAACCCACTGATGGTGTCCGGTACGCACACCGATGTCCATAACAGAAAACAACTTGAAATGGCGCAACGTGAGGCTGTTACTGTCTTTGAAAACAGCTATGACGCCATTATTGTTCTTAGCCCGAAAGGTTTGATAGCGCGAATTAATCCCTCCTTTACCCGTATTACTGGCTATTCCGAGCAGGAGGTGATTGGGAAGTCGTACAGGGTGCTCTTCTCCGAATCCCAAAATTATCGGCTTTACGAAGAATTAAAAAGTTCTTTGGCAAACAACAAATACTGGACCGGCGAGATCTGGGGCAAAAAAAAAGACAGACAAGCTTATCCTGTTCTACTTTCCATTTCTTCTGTTATTGATGAGAAAAGTAATATTGAACACTATATCGGCATTTTTTCTGATATTAGTCGTATCAAAGAACATGAAGCGGAGCTTGATCGGGTCGCGCACTATGATTCGCTAACGGGAACGCCGAATCGCAGATTGTTATCCGATCGTCTCCAACAATCCATCCTCAGAGCTGACCGCCATAATAAAACACTGGCAGTTTGTTATATCGATTTAGATGGATTTAAGTTCGTCAACGATAACTATGGTCATCAAGCTGGGGACGAGTTACTGATTGGGATCGTCAATAATCTTAAAAATATCCTAAGGGCAGAAGACACGCTTTCTCGCTTGGGTGGGGATGAATTTATCCTGCTTATCAATGATTGCGGATCGCCGGCTGATTGTTCCATCATCCTTGAGCGAATATTAGAAACCATCAAAGTACCGATTACGGTTGATGATGCCGTGATTAATGTCTCTGGAAGTATTGGTGTTAGCTTGTATCCTCACGACCACTCTGATGCCGACTCACTACTTCGACATGCAGATCAGGCGATGTATCGTGCAAAAGAAAGTGGGCGCAACCGTTTTCATTTGTTTGATCCTGATAGTGACCAAAAAGCCCAGCAACAAAGAGAAATAATCAGTCGCATGATGGGTGCACTGGATCGGCAAGAATTTGAACTTTATTTTCAGCCGAAAGTGGATCTGACGACCGGTGAAGTCGTGGGATTGGAGGCGTTGATACGATGGCAGCATCCTGATCTTGGATTACTCACACCCGCCTCATTTTTGCCACAGATGGAGGGGAGTATTGCCGAGTATCCTATTGGGAAATGGGTTATTTCTGATGCCCTTGAGAAGGCCGCGCAATGGATATCTAAAGGCTTTCCATTGAAGGTCAGCGTCAATGTTGGTGCTAACCAATTGATGCATCCTGACTTTTTGGATGATTTGCACGAAGCGCTTGTTATGCATCCCAAAGTGCCCCCAGAATTTTTAGAGTTAGAGGTCTTGGAGAGTGTTTCTATCAGCGATATGCCACGGACTGTCCATGTTCTTGGAGAGTGCCACAGAATAGGGGTGAAACTCGCCTTAGACGACTTTGGTACTGGCTATTCGTCGCTCACCTATTTACGAAAATTGCCAGTTGATACGCTCAAAATCGATCAGAGCTTTGTTAGAGATATGCTGACAGATCATGAGGACTACGGCATCGTTAATGCGGTCATTAGTCTAGCGACAGCATTTAATCGGCAGGTGATTGCCGAAGGTGTGGAAACCTTGGCGCATGGTGCAGCGTTGTTGCAAATGGGGTGCCAGCGCGTACAGGGTTACGGAATTGCTAGACCAATGCCAGCTGATAAAATCTTAGACTGGGCCGATAGCTGGACCAAAGAGAAGCGCTGGGAGGCACTTTCTTGAATTGATGTCCCTCAATGTATATGCCGGTTTGCGTATAGATTAAGCAGCTAATGCCATTGCAGCCAAAGTGAGGATGATTGTTTCAACGTATTGTGATTTCATTTTCTAGTTTTATCCTGTGAAAAAAATTGCATAGCGGGATTTAGGGTAGTTCACCCGTAACAATGATCATCATGAAATAAATCGGTTGATAGGTAAAATAAAATATTTCTATGAAATTAATAGTTAAAAGGTTTTTTCTTGTTTGGTGGTGCTAAATTAGCCCTAGCGCCTGATCCCAGACCGGAGGTTGACCAAATTCTTGTTTGAGATGATTGATGAAAAGCTGCGCTTTTGCTGCATGAGATCGTCCTGGAAGTCTTACTGCATGGATGCCTGCCTCGGATTTCTGAGATGCTTTTTGGATATTTGCTATGTCATTTTCAAACAAAATACGGAGTTTGCCAGCGGCGACCATATCACTAACGATGAAGCTGGCGAGGTGAATAACCCCCATGCCAGCAACAGCTGCTTGCATCAGTGCTTCCACGTCATCCGATCGAAAACTGCCTTTGACTGGAATACCTTTGTTTTGGTTGGCGCCAGCAAACAACCATTCATAGGGGAGGTGGCGAGTCGTTTTCTTGAGGCAGTTATGTTTGAGTAAATCTAATGGTGTTTGGGGTGTTCCATGCCGACTCAGATATTCTGGGCTGGCACAGGCCAGGCGGTTAAGCGGTGCCAATCGGGTGGCGATAAGATCGCTATCTGGTAAGGTCCCGATGCGAATTGCAACATCAAGGCGTTGCGCTGCAAGATCAATTACCTGATCACTCAGATGCAGATCGATTTCCATTAGCGGATATTGTTTTAAAAAACTCGAAACGGCGGGTGTCAGATAACGACGACCGAAGGCGGCGGGCGCAGTAACGCTCAAAAGGCCGCGCGGATCCGCACGTAGTGCAGAGAGTTCATCTTTGGCATCGTCTAGTTCACTAATCATGCTTTTTGCATGTGGCAAGAAGCGTTCGCCAGCATCGGTTAGAATGATTGCGCGAGATGTACGGTGGAAGAGTTTTGTTGCCAGACTGGCTTCAAGCGAGTCAATTTTTCTGGCGACTGAAGACACTGCAATGCCCCTGGCTTGGGCGACTTTGGAGAGATTGCCAGTTTGGGAAACCTCTAAAAAAATGCGTAGGTCATCTAACATTGCGGGCCTTCTTTAATATGTGTTTGGATAAATCTTCAACGTTTATTTTTTCTGTTGATGCCATCATCAGCAAGTGATTTATCTTAGCGTATTTCGCAAAATGAGTTTGCAAATTACCTTATTGTTCAATTTTTAGCAATCTATAGAATTGAAAACCTGAAATAATACCAATCCGTGCCACCCGTAACCTTTCCTTTGAAACCAAAGACTGAAAGAAAATGATGAAAAATAAATCCTTCCTGAAATTAGCGATCGTCGCAGCCATCACCACAAGCGCCGCTTTTGGTGCGATGTATTCAACATCTGCGCTTGCTGCTGCGCCGATGGCCAAAGTACCGGCACCGGCCTTCTTCCGTTTCGCACTTGGTGATTTCGAAGTCACTGCGTTAAGTGACGGCACAGTTGATTTGCCTGTCGACCAATTGCTCAAGCAAGCACCAGAAAAAACAAAGAAAGAATTAGCCAATGCCTATCTGAGTGTGCCTACAGAAACATCCGTTAATGCTTATCTGATCAATACGGGTAGTAAGTTGATTCTGGTCGATGGCGGCGCAGGTGCACTGTTTGGACCAACCTTAGGAAAGATGCTTGCGAACCTGACAGCGTCTGGCTACAAAGCTTCTGACGTCGATGAAATCTACATTACGCATATGCACCCTGACCATGTTGGCGGCCTAATGCAAGACGGTAAGCTGGCATTCCCAAATGCGATCGTACGTGCGGATGAGCGTGAATCGGCATACTGGTTAAGTGAAGCTAACCTGGCCAAAGCACCAGAGGGCAGCAAGGGCTTTTTTCAAGGCGCGTCTGCTTCTCTCAAGCCATACGTTGATGCACATCACTTTCAACCATTCAAAAACAATGGTGAGTTAGTTCCAGGCATCACATCATATTCAAGCTATGGTCACACAGAAGGCCATACATCTTATGTGGTTGAAAGCCATGGCAAGAAGATGATTATCGCTGGCGATCTGATCCACGTCGGTGCGGTACAGTTTGATCATCCACAAGTGACGATTGGTTTTGATACGACACCAAAAGCGGCGATGGAATCACGTTTCCGTATTTTTGACGAAGCTGCAAAAGAGGGTGATATCGTTGCAGCAGCGCATATTCCATTCCCAGGTCTTGGTCATATTCGTGTCGTAGGTAAGGGTGCGACGAAGTCCTACCAATGGACACCGCTTAACTATACACAGCCACGTTAAGCTCTCAGACATCAAAAAAAACCGCATGAATTTCATCATGCGGTTTTTTTGTTCTGTTTTGTTTCGTTCTATTTACGCTGACTTATTTGAGTGCTTCACCCAAGATGCGTCCTTCAGAGCCTGAAGGTGGGCGGATTTTGAGTAGATGTGACAAGGTTGGTGCAATGTCGACGACTTCTGCGTACTCAGAACGGTTGCCCGGTTTGATCCAATTTTTACCCAGCACCATCAACGGTACATTGGTGTCATAGGAGTAAGGCGATCCATGTGATGTACCATGATTGCCACTCCCAAAATACCAGTATTGCTTCGTTACCAGCATGATGTCACCAGAAACTTGACGGTTCCATCCACGTTGCATGAGCTTTGCAATGCGGGTGTTGGGCAGGGCACCTTGTTCCAATTGGGTGCGTGTGAAGGCATCAGAGATACCTGGGTAGGAGAGCAGGAAACGCGCTGCGCTGGTTTCTACTTCTTCACGCTTCAGATTTTTTTGTGCGATCAGCGGATAATCTAGTAGCACTAATGGACCTGACCATTTTGCGGCAAGCTTCTCTGTACCAAACTGTTTGTTTAAATGCTGATTCAGTGCCGCCATCATGTCTTTGCTATTGATGCGTTGCGCGTCACGTTTGATAGAACGTGAAAATTCAGGTGTATTCGGAAAACCGTGATCAGCAGTCAGAAGAATAACAGTGTTGTCTAGACCAACGCGCTTATCCAGATAGGTAAAAAAGTTCGCTAATAACCGATCTAGACGTTGCAAGTGGTCGTGCGACATACGGCTTTCCGGCCCAAAGGCATGATTGACGTAATCATGGCTGGAGAGGCTGATACCAAGAATATCTGTCACACCGGCAGGATTTTTACCAAGATTTTCACCTTCAACAGCAGCGCGGGCGAAGTCTAAGGTCATTTCATCGACAAAAGGACTGGTCATTAATTTGCCGTAATACTCAGCGTCTGGTTTGCCTGATTTGCTCTCGTATTTGAACGGGAAACGGTCTTTGGGTTCGCTGATGATGCTATCGTCGACGTCATTTTGGTAGGCTGCATCTGCAAGTAAGGGTTTCCACTCCTGACCATAGAATCGATCTTGTGGATGCTTTGCGTCGTATTGCTGAACCCAGGCTGGATGACTTTGTAAATAGTAGCTGCTGCTTGCAAAGTTACCGGACTTTTTCATGTAAATATAAGGTGTACCTGCTCTGCCAGCCAGAAGAATCGCACCGCGATCTTTGCCAGAGACCGTGATCACTTTGGACTGATTGCCAGTGGCGTAACGTAACTCGTCACCGACCGTGCTGACTTTTAAATTAGTTGGCGCTGTACCGTCATCCGTTTTTGTTTCTTCGCCCAGATAGTGATAGTTGCCATCCTGTGTGCAATACATGCTTTCGTGGGTGGTTGTATCAATCCATTCGTTGGCGATGATGCCATGCTGATAAGGATACGCACCTGTTAATACTGCCGTATGCCCCACCGCAGTCACCGTAACGCCATGCGCCTGATGCGCGTCGCTATACCATGCTCCCTGTTCCAGCAAACGTCGGAAGCCACCTTGCGTATATTGATCGCGGTAGCGCACGACTTGCTCTTGTGGGAGGCCGTCAACGACCAACACCACAACGAGTTTTGGTTGGCTTGGTTTCTCAACAGCGAGGGCAGGTTGCGTAGTCAGACCGGTTGTTACCAGTAAGCTGCTGATCAACATCAGGTGACGTAGAGGTCGTAACGATGGTAGTAAATTTTTTGTCATTTTTAACGTTAACAATAAAAAACAGTGTTGGAGAATGCGTTGCCGAGTTTGGAGGCATTCATGAGTTTCAACGAAACGTTGAAAGGCAACGTGATTGTTTCAGCAATTCATTATCATATATGAGAAATATTTCAAATTGATGAGCACGTTGCCTTACAGTGTAATAAATTCAATGATGCTCGCTTGTTGCTGCTGATGCAGATGAGCGTGTTTTTTTGTTCAACAACAGACGTAAGTTGAATAAGTTTGATGTTTGATGTTTGATATTGTGACATCATTGTTGCGCGATGATTTCCTGATGCTCTTTTGCTTCTGGAGTGTGTGAGCTTATGCAGATATTTACTAATGCAGCGGCCAGCAAGAAATGGAATGTCCTGTTATAGTGTTGCTTCAATCAACATACAAACTAGCTTGTATGTTTGTATGAGGGCTATTTTTTATAGCTGATTGCCAGATTTTTTCTATTAACCCGATCGAGGATAATGTAAATGAGCGATTTAATCCAAAAGCTGCAATGGCGTTATGCAACAAAGAAATTCAACCCTTCCAAAGTAGTTCCACAAGAAAAATTGGACAACATCTTGGAAGCAACTCGTCTGACAGCAACTTCTAGCGGCTTGCAGCCATATGAAGTACTGGTTGTGACGAACAAAGAAATCCGCGAAAAAATCAAGCCAATCGCTTGGAATCAAGGCCAGATCACAGATAGTTCACACTTGTTAGTTTTTGCAGCATGGGATAACTACACGGCAGAACGTATCAATAAGATGTTTGATTTCACGAACGAAGTTCGTGGCTTCAAAAATGAAGGGTGGGAAAACTATCGTAATATGTTGTTGAGCACCTACCCAGCTCGGGATGCTGAAGTCAACTTCCAACACGCTGCGCGCCAGGCATACATCGCGCTCGGAACGGCATTGATTGCTGCAGCTGAAGAGCAGGTTGATAGCACACCAATGGAAGGCTTTGACCCTGCAGCACTGGATGAAATCCTGGGCTTGCGTGCAAAAGGCTTGCGTAGCGTTGTGATCCTACCTTTAGGTTACCGTGAAGCAGAGGGTGACTGGTTAGTGAACTTGAAAAAAGTACGTCGTCCGACAGAAGAGTTCATCTCCGACGTAAAATAATGCTGTTTAAAGTTTAGCGCGGTTGCTAAACAAAAAACGCAATAGTACGTTATTTAGCTTCATATAAAAGCTGCCTTGTTTTCAAGGTAGCTTTTTTTTGTCGCATTCTTTTTAGCCTCGCCATTGACTTTAATGTCTTCGCGCCCATGTGATGGAAATTAATCATTCTTTTCTGGATTGCATCGTATGGGTTGGTTACTCTTGATCGTCATTGCGTTGCTCTTTGCATTTGAAGTGCCGCGTGTACGATTGCGTTACATTTTACGGCAGGCTTTTCCCTTACCTTATTCCCGAATTTTAAGAAAAAATTTACCTGAATATTCGCGCATGCCGACTGATCTTCAGATGCAGTTGAAGCGACGTATCCGGCAGTTTTTATATCAAAAAAAATTTGTCGGCTGCGGGGATCTGGAGATCACGGATGAAATCAGAGTGACGATCGCCGGTAAGGCTTGTATGTTGCTGTTAAACCGTCCTAGTGAGGTCTACCCAAAACTGACGCACATTCTTGTATATTCAGCCGCGTTTGTAGCGCCGCGTCAACAGATGTTGAGTGGTGGTATCGTGACACACACCAATCAGGGACTGAGTGGAGAATCCTGGAGCGACGGACGGGTGATTTTGGCGTGGGATCAGGTGCTTCATGGCGCGCACAACGAATTACATGGCCAGGATGTGGTCATGCATGAGTTTGCGCATCAGTTAGACAGCGAAACAGGGCAGACCAATGGTGCTCCATTACTCAGTAGCGCCGCCGCCTATCGGGCGTGGTCGCAAGTGATGGAGCGAGAGTATGAGAGTTTATTGCACGCCATCCAGCACCACCATCATCACACGGTCATTGATCCCTACGGTGCGACGAATCCCGCTGAGTTTTTTGCCGTTTCAACTGAGGCGTTTTTTAAGAAAAGTACAGAGTTGGCACAGCATCATCCTGCTTTGTATGAGCAGCTCCGGAGTTTCTATCAAGTGGAACCGAGAGATTGGGTCTAGCAAGGGTGCTTCGCATGTGTTTGGATGTCAGTAGGCCAGATGCGCGAAGCCGCGATCGACTGACCAACAGTCGCCGCCGCGGGGTGCACCTGACCTATCATCGCCAAAGCGACTTTACCCTACAGCTTCCAAGAACTCCTGCTGCTCGAGCCAGTCTGCCTCGGTCGTTTCAAGTTCTTTCACGACATATGCCTGATCCATCAACAAGCCTTTGAGCTTCTCTTTATTGGCGTCACTGTAGATATCGCTATCCTCAAGCTGTGCATCAATGGCGGCTTTCTTCATATTAAGCTTAGCCATTTGCTCTTCAAGGCGTTTAATCCGGGTTTCTATTGGCTTACGTAAATTAGCGAGGCGCTGGCGTTCATCAGCGTCACGTTTGCGTTGTTCCTTGTCGTCGACTTTTGCGGCAGGAATTGGTTTTGCCTGTGGCAGCGCAGCTCCTTTTGCTTTGGCTTTCTCTGGCAGCGAAGGATTAGCCTCCTTCTCTAATTTGCTTTTGAAGAGCCAGTCTTTGTAATCATCCAGATCACCATCAAACGGTTGCAACTTGCCGTCAGCAACGATGATAAATTGGTCTGTCGTTGCACGTAGCAGATGGCGGTCATGGGACACGACGACTAAAGTGCCTTCAAATTGTGCTAACGCGTCCGTTAAGGCTTCGCGCGTTTCCAGATCCAAATGGTTGGTTGGCTCATCAAGCAACAGCAGGTTAGGGCGCTGCCACACGATCATCGCCAATGCGAGACGCGCTTTCTCACCGCCAGAAAACGGTTTGATCGGGCTCGTCACCATCGTACCAGGGAAGTTAAATCCACCCAGGAAGTTGCGCAATTCTTGTTCACGGACGTTAGGGGCAATATGCGCCAAATGCCAGAGTGGTGATTCATCATGGCGCAACATTTCGACCTGATGCTGTGCGAAGTAACCGATCGATAGACCTTTGCCGGTCTGCATTTCGCCAGATAACGGTGCAATGTCACCAACGATGGTTTTAATCAGCGTTGATTTACCAGCACCATTCACACCCAAGAGGCCGATACGCTGCCCGATTTGTAAAGAAAACTTCACGTCATTGACGATGCGACGTTCGGTAAAGCTGTGGTCTGTTTCTGATTCAATTCGGTAGCCGCAATCCACATCTTCCATCACCAGCATTGGATTTGGTGCGCTGAGTGGTTCACGAAATTCAAATGAAAATTCAGCGGCAGCACGTAATGGTGCTAGTTCTTCCATTTTTGCCAGCGCCTTAATACGGCTCTGCGCCTGTTTGGCTTTAGATGCTTTTGCCGCAAAGCGACTAATGAACGACTCCAGATGCGCGCGCTTGCGGTTTTGCTTTTCGATGGTGCCAGCAGCCAGGATTAATTGCGCAGCACGTTGACGCTCGAAGGCAGAATAGTTACCTGAATAACGTTTAAGTTTACGTTCATCGATATGGACGATGACGTTTGCCACACCATCCAAAAAGTCGCGATCATGTGAAATGATGATTAATGTGCCGGCATAGCGTTTCAGCCAGTCTTCGAGCCAGATGATGGCGTCCAGATCCAGATGGTTGGTTGGTTCATCGAGCAGCAATAAGTCTGATTTGCACATCAAGGCTTGTGCCAGATTCAGACGCATACGCCAACCACCCGAGAAACTTGCTACTGAGCGTTCGAGTTGGTCGAGTTTAAAACCTAGACCGATCAGTAACTGCTCTGCACGGGAGCGAACGGTGTAAGCGTCAGCATCGGCCATCGCGCCGTATAGGTCGCCGATCGCAATACCGTTTTCATAGCTCTCTGGCTCAGTTTCAAGCGCAGCTAATTGTGCTTCTAATTTGCGCAGGGTGACGTCACCATCAATCGCGTAGTCAATTGCTGAGCGTTCTAATGGCGGTGTTTCTTGGGCGACGTGGGCTAATTGCCATTTGGCTGGGAATTCAATACTGCCCTGATCTGGATGCAGTTCCCCGCGCAACATGGCAAACAGGCTGGACTTACCCGCGCCATTTGAGCCGATTAGACCAATTTTATCACCGGGGTTAAGTGTCACATCGACGCTATCAAACAACGGCTTGGTGCCGCGGGCGAGGATGACTTGCTGCAAACGTATCATATAAACTTAAAAATGAGGGGGTATTTCGCTTGTTGCTGACACAGTCAGCAATCAGTAAGCGGCTCTAAAACATACTCGCCGAGAGTATGTTTAAATAAAAAACGGGCAAAGTGATTTTTTGCCCGTATTACTTCAATATTGCAATAATGGTCGCAATTTTACATGGTTATGCGCTGAAATTCGCTAAATCCCGTGCTTCGACCAAAAATACCATGTCATCTCCAGCGCTGGTCGAGAGCCACGTCATGTTTAAATCAGGGAAGGCAGCCTCCGTAAACGCGCGTTCATTGCCGATCTCAACCATCAACAAACCGTCTTCTGTGAGGCGCTGAGCTGCGCCTGCCACGATTTTACGCACGAGATCCATGCCATCTTCACCG
This sequence comes from Undibacterium sp. RuRC25W, assembly GCF_049339825.1. Classification (NCBI taxonomy): domain Bacteria; kingdom Pseudomonadati; phylum Pseudomonadota; class Betaproteobacteria; order Burkholderiales; family Oxalobacteraceae; genus Undibacterium; species Undibacterium sp. RuRC25W. The sequence continues at coordinate 91,665 of NZ_JBMPPD010000004.1, forward strand.
CCTGCGAGGGCGATTTGTGGCTCATGCAGGTATTCCTGTGGCAATTTTGCCATCGAGCCTGAATTCACGTACGGTGGATTGGTGATAATCAGATCATATTTCTTATCAGGCACGTTGGTATACAGATCGGACTCAATCAAGGTGATACGGTCTTGCAACTCGTAAGTGGCAACATTACGTTTGGCAACTTCTAGTGCATCTTTTGAGATGTCAGCAGTATCAACATGGGCGTTCTGGAACATGTCAGCCAGCATAATTGGTAGACAGCCAGAACCAGTGCACAGTTCAAGGATGTTACTAATGTTGTCAGGGTCGCTGACCCATGGTGAGAAATGTTCGGGGATGAGTTCAGCGATAAATGAACGCGGTACGATGACACGCTCATCGACATAAAAATTGTAGGTACCTAACCATGCTTCATTGGTGATGTACGATGCTGGGATGCGGTCCGTTGCGCGACGTTCGATCACGCGCAATACAGCATCAATCTCATTGGTAAGTAATTTAGCGTCCAGAAACGGATCGATTTTGTCGAGTGGTAAACTGAGCGTATGTAAAATCAAATACGCCGCTTCATCCAGTGCATTGACACTACCGTGACCAAAAAAAAGCTTCTCTTTGTTGAAACGTGTCACGGCAAAGCGTAACAGATCGCGGATGGTGATGAAGGTAGTAGCGGGTGTTGTCATGTAAAAAGTCCTCGTACGCAGATTAAGTCAGCAAATTTTCTAAGGTGCGACGGTAAATATTTTTGAGTGGATCGATGTACTGCACTTCAATGTGCTCATCGATTTTATGAATGCTGGCGTTCGGTGGGCCGAACTCCACCACTTGTGGGCAAATTTTGGCAATAAAACGGCCGTCTGACGTGCCGCCTGTCGTGGATAATTCTGTTTCGATGCCAGTTTCAGCGCGAATGGCATCTGCTAATGCATCGCTCAGATTACCCTTTGGCGTCAGGAAAGGGTGGCCGCCGATGGTCCATTTCAGATCGTAGTCGAGCTGATGTTTGTCGAGAATGGCATGCACACGTTGTTGCAAGCTCTCTGCGGTGCTTGCTGTACAAAAGCGGAAATTGAAGTCAATGACTGCATCGCCAGGAATAACATTTGATGCGCCAGTCCCCGAGTGAATATTGGACATTTGCCACGACGTTGGCAGGTAATACTCATTGCCCTGATCCCAGACTTCCGCTACCAGTTCCGCCATCGCAGGTGCAAACAGGTGGATAGGATTTTTAGCTAACTGCGGGTAAGCGATATGACCTTGAACACCTTTGATGGTCAATTTTCCAGACATGGTGCCACGGCGACCATTTTTAATCGTGTCTCCCAATGCGCCCACAGACGTCGGTTCGCCGACGATGCAATAGTCTAGTTGTTCACCACGCTCTTTGAGTTTGTTGCAAACGACCACGGTACCATCGGTTGCCGGACCTTCTTCGTCACTGGTGATCAGAAAGCCGATGGAACCGTTGTGATCTGGGTGTGCAGCGATAAACTCTTCAGAGGCAACAACAAAGGCGGCGATGGATGTTTTCATATCGGCCGCGCCACGTCCAAATAGCTTACCGTCGCGATGAGTTGGCGTAAATGGAGCAGACTGCCATTGCGCTACCGGACCAGTTGGCACAACATCTGTGTGACCTGCAAAGACGACTAACGGTTGCGCTGTGCCACGACGCGCCCAAAGGTTGGTGACATCACCGGATTGGATAGTTTCGCACTGAAAGCCTAAGGGTTCGAGCAAGGAGATCAGTGTGCGTTGGCAGCCTTTATCTTCAGGCGTTACGGAATCAAGGGCAATCAGTTGCTCCGTCAGGGCAAGTGTTTTACTCATTATAGGGTGTCGAAAATTGTTTGAAACTGATCTGCTGAAAAGCCAACAGACACATGTTTGATGCTGTCGTTGTTCTCAATTTGCAAGACAGGACGTTTTACTAATGAGGGATTACTCAGGATAAGTGTTATTGCCTGATTCTCGCTCGTGGCTGAGTTTTTTTGCTCGTCTGTTAGCGCACGCCAAGTGGTCCCTTTACGGTTGATCAGTGTCTCTAGTGGCACATATTGCAGCCATTTTTCGACCGTAGTCTGATTCAAACCTTGTTTTTTAAAATCATGAAACAAAAAGTCGTGACCCTGTTCTTGTAGCCAGGTCCGTGATTTTTTTACTGTATCGCAATTAGGAATGCCGAAAATAGTAATTCGAGAAGACGGTAAAGCAGTCATTTAATACCTACATTTATACATTTAACGTGAATTCTGTAAAAGAAGCTTCTTCTTTTACGTCATTTTCTGGTTCCGGTGGTGGTGCCACACCGGACACTGCTTCGTTATTGAGCAGCCATAGGAGGTTATTTGCTGAGTCCGCATTAGCAAGGCCTTCTTCTTTTGTGATCAGTCGTTCTCTAATTAGGTTCATTAAGGCACGCTCAAATGTTTGGGAACCTGGGGATAAGCTTTTCTCAATGGCTTCTTTAATTTGGAAAATATCACCTTGCTCAATCAGCTCAGAAACGTAACGTGTATTGAGCATGATCTCAACAGCAGGACAGCGACCGCCATCTACTGATCGGATCAGACGCTGGGAAATAATAGCTCGGATAGACGATGCAAGATCTAACAACAAAGCAGTCCGGTTTTCCATGGGAAAGAAACTGATAATTCTATTAAGCGCTTGGTAACTATTGTTTGCGTGTAATGTAGCAAGAACCAGGTGGCCTGATTGTGCATACGCGATCGCCGCCATCATGGTTTCTAGATCGCGGATCTCACCAATTAGAATGCAGTCTGGCGCCTGACGCAAAGAGTTTTTCAGTGCCATTTTCAGGCTCTCTGAGTCGGTGCCAATCTCACGTTGATTGACGATCGATTTTTTACTTCGGAAGAGATACTCAATCGGATCTTCTAACGTCAGAATATGCCCGGTCTTGACTTCATTGCGATAATCCAGCATGGATGCAATCGTCGTTGATTTTCCTGAGCCGGTCGCACCAACAACCAAAATTAGACCACGCTTTTCCATGATCAGTTCTGACATCACAGGTGGCAGGTTGAGCGTGTCTAATCTCGGTATGTCGCCGGGAATAAAACGAAATACCGCTGAAATCGACCCCCGCTGGCGGAAGGCCGATAAACGGAAACGTCCGATGCCAGCTGCACCAATCCCGATGTTTAGTTCGTTTTCCTGCGCCAACACTTCCATGTCCTCTGGGGCAACAACTTCGCTCAATAAAGCAAAGATGTTTGCTTGGTCCATTTTCTGTTGATTAATCGGCAAAAGAGTACCGTTAATTTTCAGATGAACAGGGGAGTTCATTGCGAAAAACATGTCGGAAGCACGCTTTTCCTTCATCAATAGAAATAAACGTTCCATTGCTGCCATAATGCTTCCTTTGAAATCAAATCTATCTATGCGGGTTATTCAATTGGTTTGACTTATTAACGCAATTTATGCGCCGCGTAGCAGTTCGTTGATGCTGGTTTTTGACCGTGTTTGAGCATCTACACGTTTCACAATCACAGCGCAGTAAAGACTGTATTTGCCGTCGGCCGAGGGTAAGCTACCGGACACGACCACGGATCCGGAAGGAACGCGACCATAGGTTACTTCACCAGTTGCTCGGTCATAAATCTTTGTTGACTGACCAATGTAGACACCCATAGAAATTACCGAATTTTCTTCAACAATCACGCCTTCAACGATTTCGGAGCGAGCACCGATAAAGCAGTTGTCTTCAATGATGGTTGGGTTTGCTTGCATTGGTTCTAAAACGCCGCCGATACCTACGCCGCCAGACAGATGGACGTTTTTGCCAATTTGTGCGCAAGAGCCAACAGTCGCCCATGTATCTACCATCGCGCCTTCATCGACGTAGGCGCCGATGTTGACATAGGATGGCATCAGAACCACGTTTTTGGCAATAAAGCTACCGCGACGCGCCACTGCTGGTGGGACGACCCGGAAGCCGCCTTTTGCAAAATCTTCTGCCGTGTAGTTTGCAAATTTTGTCGGCACTTTATCGAAAAACTGCATGTGATCGCCGGATGGCATGCAAATGTTATCTTCCAAACGGAAAGATAAAAGTACAGCCTTCTTAATCCATTGATTAACGTGCCATGCACCATCCACTTTTTGCGCCACACGCAAACTGCCGCTGTCTAATTCGCTCAGGACGTGAGCGACTGCATCACGTATTTCTGCTGGAGCTGATTTAGGGGAGAAATTTGCGCGATCTTCCCAAGCTTGGTCGATAATTTGCTGTAATTGTTGAGTCATGATGTGTCTTTGTAATGAAATTAAAATCGTGGTGATGAGTTCGGTGCTACACAAAATTTCTCGCGAGCACTTATGGTGCAATGTAGCAAGATATTAGGGGGATGACATGTTGTTGTCACCCCCCGTTGTAGGTTATTTTGCGTGTTCCGGTTAATTTAAAGCATTAATAGTGATCTTTTTAAAAAAAAACGATCATCGCGCTTTTTTATTTTATTAAATTGTTAATTCTTTGCAGAAGGCAACGATGCGTTGAGCAGCTTCAAAGCATTCTTCGACCTCGGCGACCAATGCCATGCGGATACGATTTTGTCCAGGATTAATGCCGTGCGCCTCGCGTGCTAGGTAACTACCAGGGAGTACCGTGACGTTGTATTTCTCGTAAAGACGTTTTGCGAATTCAACGTCGTTGATGCCATTGAGATGATCAACTTTAGCCCACAGATAAAATGCTGCGTCAGGTAACTTCACATCTAAAACTTCTTCTAAAATTGGCGTGATTTGTGCGAATTTTTTAACGTACTTTGCGCGATTTTCTTCTACATGCGCCTCATCCCTCCACGCAAAGACTGAAGCGGCCTGAATAACCGGACTCATCGCATTGCCGTGGTAAGTTCTGTAGAGTAAAAAGTTTTTGATGATCTCCGCATCGCCGGCGACAAACCCAGAACGCATCCCTGGAACATTTGAACGCTTTGACAAACTTGATAACGTAATTAGCCTTGGGTAGTCATGCCTGCCGAGTAGCTGCGCGGCCTGTAGACTACCCAAAGGTGCTTCCGCTTTAAAATAGATTTCAGAATAGCACTCGTCGGCAGCGATCACAAAGCCATAGCGATCCGATAAATCAAACAGCTCTTTCCAGTCTTCCAGGCTTAAAACAGATCCAGTTGGGTTTCCTGGTGAGCAGACAAAAACAAGTTGAACGCGTCGCCACACTTCCTCTGGAATACTTTTGTAATCTGGTGCGAAATTCCGTTTGGGATCAGAGTTGGCAAAATAGGGCTCAGCACCTGACAAGTATGCCGCACCCTCGTATATCTGATAAAACGGATTAGGGCAAAGGATGAGTGGTGAGCCTGAGCTGTTTTCTTCTGTGTTAATGATCGTCTGTGCCAACGCAAACAATGCTTCCCTTGATCCGTTTACAGGCAGGATTTGGGTTGCTGGATCAAGTGCTGGAATGCTGTAACGACGTGTGATCCAATCAGAGATTGCTGTGCGCAATGCCTCTGATCCCGCTGTCGCAGGATAGCTGGCTAATCCATCTAGATTATCGATCAACGCTTGTTTGATAAATGCTGGCGTCGGGTGCTTAGGCTCGCCTATTCCTAGGCTGATAGCGCTATAAGCTGGGTTTGGCGTAACGCCAGCGAACAAGCGTTTCAGTTTTTCGAAGGGGTAGGGTTGTAGTTTTGTCAGATGTGGGTGGAAAGCCATTTTGTTATTTTCTATCTATATCTGTTTGCACACGAGTAACAGGCAATTGATTGGTCGAGTCGTCCATAATTAATGACATTATATATCTCTACCGAGATTCTAACGAGGAAGCGTTTCTCATCAATCTAGTACAAAGTTTGGCTACTCAATAAATTGACCGCATTTAGTTTCTATTAACTCCGGAAAAATAGCGAAATGCTAAAAATGTTTCAGTAATACTCTTTTGCTGATTCATGGATGGCAAAGTGGAATGTGTTCAATCGTGTTCGTACATCAAGATACAAAAGAGCGGAATAGCTTTACAACTGTCGCCTTTGGTTGATTTTTTTGATCGATTACTATGTTGACAAATTTAGTTGCATTTGGCTTGCTTGAGTTAAAATTACCATTACAAGGAGCACATGTATTTAATTGCAAGGTTAATGTGAGAGTGTTTTTGCAATCTCCTAGGATGAACGTGAGTAGATATCTCTGTCAAAATTAAGTGGTTTTAAAAAGAGGAAAAGATGAATAAGTTGAAAACGCTGTTAGTTAGTTCGATGGTTGGTCTGGTTGTTGCTGGCTGCGGCGGCACATCAAGTGCGCCAATCAGTGGCACTTTAAAGGGTTTGTCTACCGGTACAACCTTGCAATTGCTTAATAATGGCGTTAATCCAATTGTTTTGAGTGCCAATGGTGTTTTTACGTTTTCTATCAGCATCTCAGCTGGTTCTACTTATAACGTGACAATCGGAACGCAGCCAATCGGCGAAACCTGCACAGTGACAAATGGAACGGGTACTGTTAATTCCAGTGGCTCTGGTGTGACAAACGTTGCCGTGAATTGTGTTGCAAGCACCAATAGCAATAATATTGTTTTGGGCCAACTATCCGGACTTCCGGCGGGAGACTTTGTGACTTTGCTGAACGGCGCGGATACGCTGACCTTAAATGTTAATGGAATGTTTGCATTCCCTACGGCTGTATCGACAGGCAATCAATATAATGTGACTTTGCAGAGTCAAACTGCAGGTTTGAACTGCACTTTAGCAAACACCTCCGGCACTATTCCTGTGTCAGGCCCAATTACTGCGGTGGTAGTCTCTTGTCATTAATGTATTCTTGATATTCACACTGGCTTGTTTTTCAGGTCGGTGTGAATTTCCTCTTGCCTTCTTCCGATGTACCTCGGTAAAAATAATGGATTAATGCCTTTTTCTGACTTTTCTCCTTCGTTTCCTTTTTCCCCTGTTGCTGTATTTTTGATTTTTCTTACGTGATGCAGCGTCGTAAATATCATAATTTTGCTGTTCAAATGGTATGATGGCAAGATACTAGCCTAGGCTCTATCCTGCAAACATCTACTTATTGATTTGTACGGGTAGATATGATTGCAAAAGATTATTAAAATTCATTAAGTGCGATTAACTTCTATCAAATTGTCGGGATTCAAATCTTTCGTTGACCCCACTCATTTTCAGGTCCCAGGCCAATTGGTCGGCGTTGTCGGGCCAAACGGCTGTGGCAAATCCAACATCATTGATGCGGTGCGCTGGGTGCTGGGCGAATCGAAGGCTTCTGAGCTGCGCGGTGAGTCCATGCAGGACGTTATTTTTAATGGATCTACGCATAGAAAACCAGCGGGACGCTCTTCCGTTGAACTGGTCTTTGATAATAGTTTGGGTAAAGCGGCAGGACAGTGGAGTCAATACGGCGAAATTGCAGTTAAGCGCACACTGACTCGTGACGGCACGTCGACGTATTACATCAATGGTCAACCAGTGCGGCGACGTGACATTCAGGATATTTTCTTGGGAACCGGTCTCGGTCCACGCGCTTACGCGATCATTGGCCAAGGGATGATTTCTAGAATTATTGAAGCGCGTCCTGAAGAGTTACGTATCTTCCTTGAGGAAGCTGCAGGCGTTTCACGCTACAAAGAGCGCCGTCGCGAAACTGAAAACCGTATTCACGATACCCATGAAAACCTGGTACGTGTCGATGATATTTTGAGGGAATTAAATAGCAACCTCGATAAGCTTGAAGCCCAAGCAGTTGTCGCAAATAAATTCCACGAATTGCAATCTGACCAAGAAGAAAAACAGAAATTATTGTGGTTGCTACGTAAAAAAGAAGCCGCCAACGAACAGCAAAAATATTTTGCTGAAATTGAGAAGACACAGCTCAATCTTGAAGAGCACACAGCTAAGTTGCGTCACATCGAACTTGAGTTGGAGCAGATGCGTCAAGCGCATTATGCTGTTGGTGATCGCATGCACCAGGCACAAGGGCATTTGTATCAGACCAATGCAGAAATCGGCAGCTTAGAAGCGCAAATCAAGTTTGTCATTGAATCCAGATCGCGATTACAGTCACAATTGCATTCGCTGACCGCGCAACGTGAGCAGTGGCAGACACAAAGTCATCATTTGCAAGATGAATTGGCTGAGGCGGAGATTGAAGTAGAAGAGCTGGCAATGCGCGCCGAGCAGGCAACTGAAGTGGCGCATTCTAGTGCCGATACCTTGCCAGCCTTGGAGCAGGCTTGGCGCGAGTCGCAATTAAAGACGACCGAATCGCGCGCCCGAATTATGCAGATGCAGCAACAAATTGAGCTGGAATCTGCCCATCAACGCAATGCCTCCAATATTCTTAATTCTCTGGCCTCTCGCAAAGAACGTCTGCAACAAGAAAAGCAGGGGCTCGCTCTACCTGACTCTAGTCATTTGGAAAATCTTGGCTTTCAGCTAGAAGAAAAGAAGCAGGTACTTGAAGAACTCTCCATTGAGCTTGAAGAAGCCCAAGAAAATTTGCCTTTGCTTGAAGATGAGCGCAAGCAGGCGCAGACGCAAGTTAATCAGGATACGGCCGAGCTGGCACAATTAGAAGCTCGCTTGCTAGCGCTGAAGCAGCTACAGGAAAAAGTTCAGACGCAGGGCAAGGTCCAACCATGGCTGGAGAAGCATGAGCTTGGTGGTTTACCAAAATTGTGGCAAAAATTACATATTGAAACCGGTTGGGAAACAGCACTCGAGTCCGTACTGCGCGAACGTACCGCTTCACTTGAGATGTCTAATCTGGACTGGGCAAAAGCATTTTTTAGTGACGCGCCTCCAGCAAAACTAGCGGTTTATAGTCCTCAGATCAATGCCGAACAAGCGACTGTCGTACCCGGATTAAAACCATTCATCAGCCTCTTGCAGTTAAATGATGCAGGAGTGCGCAGTCTGATGCAAGACTGGCTTCATCAGGTTTATGTCGCTGATGATGTGACTGCCGCATTTGTCGACCGTATTAAGTTGCCAGTTGGGGCGTCTTTTGTTACTAGACAGGGTCACGTCATCTCTCGTTCCAGTGTGAGATTTTATGCGTCTGATTCTGAGCAAGATGGTGTTTTGGGTCGGCAACAAGAAATTGAAAATATCGGCAAGCAATGCCGAGCCAAACAGTTGCTGGCAGATGAAGCGAAAACGCGTGCTGTTAGGGCTGAAGCTGCATATGGGCAAGCGACGCATCGATTGCAAGAGTTGCGACAACGTGTTTCGACCATGACTCAAACGAATCATAGTTTGCAGATCGAGTACATGAAGCTGGCCGAGGTTCAAACTCGCTTCAATCAACGTAGCACGCAAATTGGCAGTGATCTGGCCGAGATTGCAGCGCAAGAAGCCGAGCAGCAGCAAATACGGGCCGAGTCCGAGCAGAAATTTGAGCAGCTCGATATCGAGCTGGCAGAGTTGCAAGAGTCCCATGAAGATGGGCAGACCGAATACCTAGAAAAAGAGCAGGTATTAAACAATGCTCGCCAGCGACTCAGGGAGTTTGAGCTAGCGGCCCAAGAAGCTGCGTTTGCTGAGAAATCTCATCGAAGTAAGATGGAAGAAATGCGCCGCAATATCGCGACCGCATTGGAGCAGTCTGCACAGTTGTTCGCCAGTATGCAGCAAGGTCAACTTGAGTTAGAGTCCATGAATGACCAGACGTCTCAGGCAGGTTTACAAGATCTGCTCGATAAGCGCAGTGAGCAAGAGCGTGCATTAGCTGATGCACGGCATGAGTTAGACCAACTGACGCAGCAATTACGTCAGTTTGAAGACAACAAAACCCAGACTGAGCGTGGTTTGCAACCTCAACGTGATCGCATCGTTGAATTGCAACTCAAAGAACAAGCAGCGCGCCTCTCTCAAGAGCAATTCTCCGAGCAATTGCGTAATTTTGAAGTCGATGAAGAGAAACTGTCTGAAAAACTGCACGCTGATTTAAAACCGTCTTATCTGCAAGGTGAAGTGACTAGACTCACGAATGCGATTGCTGCCTTAGGTGCTGTTAATATGGCCGCGCTTGATGAGTTGGCGCAGGCAAAAGAACGCAAAACCTTCCTTGATTCACAGCATGCAGACTTAACAGAGGCGATTACGACACTGCAGGACGCGATTCATAAAATCGACATCGAAACGCGCGAATTATTACAAGGCACCTTTGATAAGGTGAATCACCATTTCGCTGAACTCTTCCCAATCTTATTTGGTGGCGGACAGGCAAAACTGATTATGACTGGAGATGAAATCCTTGATTCCGGTGTGCAAGTCATGGCGCAGCCGCCAGGTAAGAAGAATGCAACGATTCATTTGCTCTCTGGTGGTGAAAAAGCGCTCACTGCAACGGCGTTAGTGTTTTCAATGTTCCAACTCAATCCAGCACCATTCTGTTTGCTTGATGAGGTTGATGCACCATTAGATGACTCGAATACCGAGCGTTTCTGCAAGATGGTGAAACGTATGTCGTCTAATACCCAATTTTTATTTATCTCCCACAACAAAATTGCAATGGAAATGGCGCAGCAACTTATTGGTGTCACCATGCAAGAGCAGGGGGTTTCCCGAATTGTGGCAGTGGACATGGAGTCTGCTGTCAATTTTGCTACTGAGGTTCAAGCGGCATGACCGATTTCCAAATAAGTTTATTAATTGCTGGCGGCACACTGCTTGTCGGCGTTGTTATTTTTAACAGATGGCAAGAATACAAGGCAAAGAAAACGGTAGAAAATGCGTTTTCAGACGGTCATGATGATGTGTTGCTCAATTCTGACAACCCCGCGAGTGTTGCGCAACGACATGAACCCGTATTTGATGAAAAAGAGCTCGTCGAACCGACGAAAAAAGCGGGAAATGCTCCTGTAGTTAAATCAAGCTTGGCGCCCGATCATGCTGATACTGAAATCTCAACAGAAGCGGCACCGTTAGAGGCAGAACTCATTTCCGTTTCAGAGCATGAGTCAGCCGAGGTCGAGGTTCCGTCGCAAGCACCTGTTACTCACACCCGCGAATTGCCAGTCGATGAATTAATTGACTGTGTTATTCCTCTAGAATTTGATACGCCTATCCGTGGTGAGAAGATTCTTAACGAGATCGCTGACCTTAAATATATTGGTAAAAAACCAGTGCATTTTATTGGTCAGAGTGACGATGGATCACAAGGCGTTATCGCAATTGGCGGTGCCTATACAACTTTGTTTGCTGGCATTCAAATGGTCAGCCGTAGTGGTCCTCTCAATGAACTTGAATACTCAGAGTTCATCATGAAATTACGGGCGATTGCAGATAATTTGAATGCACATTCGGATATACCGGATATGAACAAGGTCATTCTCCACGCGCGGGAGTTGCATCAGTTTGTCGCTGAACACGACGCTCAGTTAAGTGTCAATATTGTCTCTAATGGGGCGCCTTGGGCACTCAATACCTTGCTCGCCGCATTGGAAAAAATGGGATTTGATCAACGCCCGGATGGTCGCTTAATGATGCCGGATGGTGACGGCGGTAGCTTGTTTACATTATCGACAAACGCCGCAGTAAGCGAGGTGATGACATCACGTCTAACGTTGCTATTGGACGTCCCTTGCGTTGCTCCTTCGCGTGACAGCTTTGGTGCAATGGCTGCATGCGCGCGCTCATTGGCTACACGTTTGAGTGGTACGGTTGTTGATGATGGTAATCAGCCGATTTCCAAAGCGGCACTCGATGAAATTGCTGGTCAGGTGAATGAATTTTATGGCGCTATGGCTGAGGCTCAAATTCCCGCTGGTTCGATTCGCGCCCAACGTCTGTTCAGTTAAGCAGGTTGCCGAGATTCATGCAGAACGATTTCTTTAGTAACAGTGAGAATGTTACTACGAGCCTTGTTACGCCAAAGGCTCAACGCGCTAGTTTGTTGCGCGCTGAGTTGGAACGCCATAGTCACGCCTATTACGTGCTAGATACGCCAAGTATTCCCGACAGCGAATACGATAAATTATTTTTGGAGTTGCAGCACTTAGAACAAGAGAATCCTGAGCTCAGAACATCGGATTCTCCGACCTTGCGTGTTGGTGGTACGCCGCTGGCTGAATTTGGCCAGGTCCAGCACGCTGTTCCTATGTTATCTCTCAATAACGCGTTTGAAGATGAAGATATTCGTGCATTTGACCGACGGGTTAGTGAAGGCCTGAACTCAGCCGCTGCTATCGATTATGCGATCGATCTCAAATTTGATGGCCTGGCGATTAACTTACGCTATGTCGAGGGTATTTTCACTCAGGCCGCGACACGCGGTGATGGTTTCGTTGGTGAAGATGTCACGGAAAATATTCGCACAATCCGCAGTATTCCATTGCGATTGAATACACCCAATCCACCCACAATTCTCGACGTGCGTGGCGAAGTTTTGATGTTCAAAGCCGATTTTGCGCGACTCAATCAGCGCCAGCGTGACTCTGGTGGGAAGGAATTTGCCAATCCGCGCAATGCGGCTGCTGGTAGCTTGCGCCAATTAGACTCAAAAATCACAGCACAACGCAAGCTGCGCTTTTTTGCCTATGGCATCGGCCATCTTGAAGGTGCGCTAAAGCCGGACTCCCATCGTGCTCTTCTGAACTGGTATCGTGAGATGGGAATTCCTGTCTGCGATGAACATGCTGTGGTCACTGGGGCCGAAGGTTTGCTCGATTTCTATCGTCAAATTCAGGTTAAACGTCCTTCACTTGCATACGAAATTGATGGGGTTGTCTACAAGGTCAATGATTTTGCACAGCAGGAAGAGTTGGGATTTGTTTCTCGGGCACCACGTTTTGCAATTGCGCATAAGTTCCCTGCAGAAGAGGCGATGACCATCGTACAAGGTATCGATATTCAGGTAGGACGTACTGGCGCGTTGACACCCGTTGCACGGTTGGCGCCGGTATTCGTCGGTGGTGTTACGATTACCAATGCGACTTTGCATAATGAAGATGAGATCCGCCGTAAAGATGTGCGTGTTGGCGATACCGTTATTGTGCGGCGTGCGGGAGATGTCATTCCTGAGGTGTTGGCGGTAGTTGCTGAACGTCGCCCAGACCCAGCACCAGCAATTTTTGAAATGTTAAAGCATTGCCCAGTGTGCGACTCCCATGTTGTTCGAGAAGAAGGGGAGGCGATTGCGCGCTGTACTGGTGGTTGGTTTTGTTCTGCCCAGCGAAAAGAAGCGTTGCGCCATTTCGCCGCTCGCAAAATGATGGATATCGATGGGCTTGGTGAACGCTATATTGAGAATTTAGTCGACTTCGATTATGTTCGCGGCATTGCAGATCTCTATAAGCTCAAGCTGGACGACCTGCTGGAAATGAAGCGGCGTGCAGATGAGCGCGAAGGTGTCATCCCGGAGACTGTGTTGCAAGGTAAGATTGCAACCAAATGGGCAGAGAATCTCATTGAAGCAATAGAAGCTAGTAAACAGCCGCCAATCGAACGCCTTTTATTTGCGCTGGGTATTCGACATGTCGGTGAATCAACGGCAAAGACGCTAGCTGAATGGTTAGGTAGTCTCGCATTGATTCGACGTGCACCAGTCAGTTTATTCCGTGTATTGCCGGATATTGGTTCTGCCGTGGCGCAAGCAATTGCAGACTTCTTTTCTGAAGAAAAAAATCAGCTTGCTCTAGATGAGTTATTGTCAGCAGGAGTAATGCCGCAAGGAGAGCATCTGCCCTCTGCGAAACTGTTGCCAAAGTTGGAAAATTCCGTGCTGTTATCCGCGCTCGTGATTCCAAAACTGACACCAACTCGGTGCAAGCAATTACAGGATCGCGGTATCACGTTGGCCAGTCTCGCAGAGATAGCGGACGGGGGGTTTGTTCAGTTAGGCCTGCCGGCGGACGTCAATTCTGCTCTACGGGATTGGCTTGCTTTAGATGCTAATAGAGAACAACTACTTCAATTAGAAAACCTGCGGGCAGATTTAATCATTAAAATTCCAGCGATTGTCGAATCTGAAGGAATTTTGGCTGGGAAAACATTCGTCCTGACCGGCACTTTGCCAACACTGAGTCGTGATCAGGCGAGTGCCATGATCGAGGCCGCTGGCGGTAAAGTCAGTGGGTCTGTATCAAAGAAAACTAGCTATGTGGTGGCCGGCGATGAGGCTGGCAGCAAGTTATTGAAAGCGCAAGAATTAGGTGTATCTATCTTAACAGAAGCAGATTTGCTTCAACTTTGTCTTCGGAGCTAAAAATGAGAAAAATTAAAAAGGCAGTGTTCCCTGTAGCTGGTTTGGGGAGTCGTTTTCTTCCTGCAACAAAGGCGCAGCCAAAAGAAATGTTGCCAATCGTTGATAAGCCATTGATTCAATATGCGGTTGAAGAAGCAGTTGAGGCTGGTATTACAGAGATGGTTTTCATTACTGGTCGTAATAAACGAGCGATCGAAGACCACTTTGACAAAGCTTACGAACTCGAAAGTGAGCTCGAAGCCGCTGGTAAAGAGGCATTGCTGGATCTGGTGCGCAATGTTATCCCGAAAAACATTAATTGCATTTATATCCGTCAGCCTGCAGCCCTTGGGTTGGGTCATGCTGTATTGTGCGCACGTCCAGTGATCGGCGACGATCCATTTGCAGTGTTACTGGCCGACGATTTGATGGATGCAGATCCTGGTGCGCCATCTGTTATGGCTCAAATGACAAAAGAGTACGAACAAGAGGGAGGTAGTATCATCGCTGTTCAGGATGTTCCTCGTGAATTCACCCGACAGTATGGTATTGTCAGTGGCACAGCCTATAAAGATCGCCTTGAACGCGTACAGGCGATTGTTGAAAAGCCGATGCCAGATGTCGCCCCATCGACCTTAGCAGTTGTGGGCCGTTATATCTTGTCTGGTCGTATTTTCTCGTACCTGGAAACGTTAGGAAAAGGATCTGGTGGGGAAATTCAATTAACGGATGGTATCGCTGCTATGTTGAAGGATTTTCCTGTGTACGCTTATCGCGCTCAAGCAACTCGATATGATTGCGGATCTAAGCTTGGCTATTTGAAGGCAAGTGTCGCACTGGGTCTGAAACACAAAGAGACATCGGCGGAATTTTCGGCATATTTGAATTCCTTAAAATAAGAAGTTGTCTCAATCTCGGCTATTTCACTGAGGTAAGCTGACGACGAGTGAAAAGTGATGCATGTTGCATCGGTAAAATGCGGTACGGATAGTTTATCTGACCGCATTTTTACTTGGTAGTTACTGTGGGTTCTGCTTTGATGATGCTTTGAAGAAAGGATATCGGTATGATTCATCCGATTTTGAAAATGGGCGACTCCCGATTATTGCGAGTGGCGCAAAAAGTGAGTGCGTTCAATACGTCTGAATTGCACCAATTAATCGCTGATATGTTGGAGACAATGATGGATGCGAGCGGTGTTGGCTTGGCCGCTCCTCAAATCGGGGTTGATTTGCAGGTAGTTGTTTTTGGATTTCAACATAACCCACGTTATCCTGATGCGCCTGCGGTTCCGCAAACCGTTCTAATTAATCCCGTATTGACGCCTTTAAATGATCTTAAAGAAGACGGTCTTGAAGGGTGCTTGTCCGTTCCTGGAATGCGAGGTCAGGTGCCGCGCTGGTCAGCTTTGCGTTACGAAGGTTTCGATCAATTTGGTACAGGGATTCGTCGCGAGGTTGATGGTTTCCATGCGCGAGTGGTACAGCATGAATGCGATCATTTGAATGGAATTTTGTATCCGATGAGAATCAAGGATATGACACAGTTTGGATTTGTCGAGCAGGTTTAGTTCAATGATCTTCGTTAGTTTGATAAGAGAGGCTTGGAGTTTGTGTCCAAGTAGATCTTACTTGTCTTTGCGTTAGCAAGATCTACTCTTGGAGAGTTAGTTTAGAACATCTCGTCTTCACGAACATATCGCCATTGACCTTCTGGTAAGTTTCCTAATCTTACCTTGCCGATACGGACTCGCTTAAGGCCCAGTACTTTCAATCCGACCATCTCACACATCCGGCGGATTTGGCGTTTTTTACCCTCGCGTAAGATGAAATTGAGCTGGTCCTCATTTTGCCAGCTGACCTTAGCGGGGAGCAGTTTCTTTCCATCTAAACTTAAGCCGTGATTTAAACGACGCAGTTCATGGTCAGGTAATTTCCCCCCAGCTGTATACGCTACGCGCACGAGATATTCTTTTTCAACTACGGTGTTTTCACCGATAAGATGCTTTGCGACACGTCCATCCTGCGTTAGAACCAGAAGACCGACAGAGTCTATATCAAGTCGACCTGCTGGCACCAAACTGCGTAACTGGGTAGGATGAAACACTGTATCGAGCTTATCTTCAGACCAGCGATTTTCCGGCTTAATCAATGCGACGGCGGGTGTATAGCCATCTTCAGCTTGGCCGCTGACGTATCCTACTGGTTTGTTGATTAAAATAGTGACCCGTTTTGATTGTTCAGCCGCGGCCTGACGTTCAACTGTCACCTTTTGATGTGGCAAGACCTTACTACCCAGTTCATCAACAACTTTGCCATCAACGCGCACCCATCCGCGCGCGATCCATTCATCGGCTTCGCGGCGCGAGGATAACCCCAGCTCGGACATGCGTTTCGAAAGTCTTACTAATTCTGTCATTTTTATATCTGTCTATCTGGTCACGAAGCGTACTTGGTAAGCTTCAGTAAATAAGTTGTTATGTCGTGAATCGTACTAGATTGCTCATTAAGCCTTAGCGATTACCTTATGCTCACACTTTGATGTTTCTGATCCTGATGTCTTTTATCTCACTAAAACAGCTGACGGCGATGGTGCAAAATTCATCAGGGCGCGAGCTTACACCTTAAACACGTAGCGCATCAAGTAAATCAGTCTCAAATTGAATTTGCGAGCGCGCCCCCTGTAACGCAGGGCCATCGACGATAAAGACGTCTTCAACGCGTTCACCCAAGGTCATGATCTTTGCGGTATGCAGATTGATCTTGTATTTGGTGAGTATTTCCGCAATGGCGTAGAGTAAGCCGTTTCTATCATTGGCAGAAATCGAGAGTAGATAGTATTGGCCTTTATCATCTGGTCGCAAATCCACCGTCGGAACGATGGGGAAGCTACGCGACATTCTTGATAGCCGCCCTCTGTTTGGTGGCGATAGCGGCGTCTGTTGGACAAGAATTCCGCTTAATTCGTGCTCAATAAGATTGATGATGTCGCGATATTGATGAGCAAAAGAGGGTTCAGTCACCATAAACGTATCTAGCGCGTAACCATTTTTGCTAGTGTGAATTTTGGCATCCAGAATGCCGAAGTTCTTACTGTCAAAATAATTACAAATGCGCGCAAACAAGTCCGGTTGATCTTTGACGTAAACGGTGACTTGTAATCCTTCTCCAATCGGCGACAAGCGGCATTTGACAACTGGGTTGGGACTATCAATTTTGTCATGCAGCACTCTGGTTTGCCACGCAATATCAGAGGCATCGTGCCGTAAAAAATAAGCGACATCGAGCTGCTGCCAGAATTTCTCATGGGCATTTGGCGCAATGCCAATTAGGCGTAAGGCTTTCAGGGCGTCCTCTTGGCGATTCTTTAGTTCGCGATCTTTTGATGGCGCCTCTCCCCCCAATACGCGTAAGGTCATTTTGTAGAGGTCTTCGAGAAGTTTGCCTTTCCAGCCATTCCATACCTTCGGGCTGGTGCCGCGTATATCGGCGACGGTCAAGAGATAAAGTGCTGTCAGATGGCGTTCGTCTTTCACCAAACGGGCAAATTCTTTGACGACATCGGGATCAGAGAGGTCTTGTTTTTGCGCGACGTGCGACATCGTTAAATGGTTTTGCACCAAGAATACGATCAATTCTGAGTTGGCGCGATTCAATCCATGGTCATAGCAAAATTTCTTGGCATCGGACATGCCGAGTAAAGAGTGGTCGCCACCACGACCTTTGGCAATATCATGGAACAGCGCAGCAATGTAAAGCACCCAGGGTTGAGTAAAATTTGCCATTAACTGACTGCAGAACGGATACTCGTGAGCATGTTCCGGCATCGTAAATCGACGTATATTACGTACCACCATCAGAATATGCTGATCAACGGTGTACGCGTGAAACAAATCATGCTGCATTTGCCCGACGATACGACGGAAGTTTGGTAGGTAGCGACCAAGAATGCTCATCTGGTTCATGCGTCGCAATGCATGAGTAATACCTTGCGGGGATTGCAGCAACTGCAAAAAAAGTGCTCGATTAAAAATATCGTGCCGGAACTCTGCATCGATTAATAGGCGAGCGTGCCACAAAGCGCGTGACGTCCTGGCGGTCATGCCTTTTAATTCAGGGTGCTTCGCCATGAGAAGAAATACTTCTAGTAAAGCGGATGGCGTCACTTCGAATGTGTCGTCGCGGGCGATATCAATAAAGCCATTAACTTCATTAAATCGCTCATTGACTGGGCGTGGGACTGATGGTTGTGGAAATAAAACTGCTTCAATGTTCTGGAGTAAAATCAGATTGAGCTGGGTTACTGCTTTGGCAGCCCAATAATACCGTTGCATCAGATATTCACTGGCGCGGCGTGATTCGGTAGTTTTGAAGCCAAAGGACTCGGCAATTGGTGTCTGTACATCAAAAATAAGGCGATCTTCTCGACGCCCAGCATAAATATGCAAACGGATGCGGATATCTTTGAATGCCCGTTCGTTTCGCTTTAGTTGTCGTGCTTCGGTATCTGTAATCAGCCCGCGATCAGCAAGCTCCCGCCATGAGTTGCCGAGGTTGGCAGCTTTAGCCACCCACAGAATTACTTGCAGATCTCGCAATCCGCCAGGGCTTTCTTTGCAGTTAGGCTCGAGACTATAAGGCGTATCTTCATACTTGACATGCCTCTGTCGTAACTCAAGCAATTTTTCCTGAAAGAATTTTTGTGGATTCATTGCGTCCGCGTAGCGTTCTTGGAGTTCCCAGAAGAGCTTACGGCTGCCTGTAATGAGTCTGGCCTCTAAAAGGCTAGTTTGAACTGTAATATCGGCAGCAGCCTCTTGTAGGCACTCATCAATAGTGCGGATACTGTGGCCGATATCGAGGCCAATATCCCAGAATAGTTGAACCAGATTCTCTAGCTTCTCTTTTTCTGCTTGTTCTGGGGCTTTACTTAGTAGGATCAGTACATCAACGTCTGAGTGTGGAAAAAGCTCGCCTCTGCCATAGCCGCCCACCGCAACTAAAGAATACTCCTTTGGTAGTTGGAAATGTTTCCAGACTTTTTCAAGGATATGGTCGACGTTTCGGCATAGATCATGCAGCAATTGCTCTGCTTTGTGATGCTCAGCGAATGCGTTGATCACAGCTGCCTGATTGGCTTTAATTTCTTCTTTGAACGCGAGGGCAGGTACGAGCATTGTGAGAATTTAACCCTGGTTGATTTTGATGAAGTCGGGGATGGGTGGATATCCGTCAGACAGTGTTAATACTTCATAGCCTGATTCAGTGACCAGTACGGTGTGCTCCCACTGCGCAGACAAACTACGATCTTTGGTACGGATCGTCCAGCCGTCGCCCATTTCTCGAATTTCACGGCGACCAGCGTTAATCATTGGTTCAACAGTGAAAATCATACCGGATTCGAGGCGTTCCATCGTGCCAGGTTTGCCGTAGTGCATCACCTGTGGTGCCTCATGGAAAATTTTGCCAATGCCATGGCCGCAAAACTCACGTACGACGCTATAGCCGGCTTTTTCTGCGTGTTGCTGGATAACATGGCCAATATCGCCTAAGTAAGCGCCTGGCTTAATTTTTGCGATTCCCAGCCACATACACTCATAGGTGATTTCACTCAGACGCTTGCTCAGGATGGAGGGTTCACCGACCAAGAACATACGGCTGGTATCGCCGTGGTATCCATTTTTGATAACGGTGATATCAAGGTTGACTGAGTCGCCGCTTTTCAATACCTTGTCGCCTGGAATGCCGTGACAAATAACATCATTGACGGATGTGCAGATAGCCTTAGGGTAGGGGGTGTAGCCCGGCGGGCAATAATTGAGTGGTGCTGGGATCGTGCCCTGTACATTGACCATATACTCATGGCACAGGCGATCAATCTCGCCCGTCGTTATACCAACTTTAACGAACGGTGTGATGTAGTCGAGTACTTCCGAGGCTAGTTTTCCGGCAATGCGCATTCCCGCGATATCTTCGGCCGTTTTGATTGAGATGGATTCCATAGTTTTTCTTCTTGGTGACAACGACCTGTTAATTATTTGATCTTACTTCGATCTACCAGTCATCAGAGGTCGCTGTATGTAAAAAATTGCCAAAGGCTACTAAAAATAGAATTATAGACGAGGAACTGCGTCGCCGCAGCGCTCCCTGAAACATCTTGCTTGAGAATTTTCATGGTTTCATAGTAGAATAGATGGTTAGCTTACAAATGAATGTAAATTCGTGGTGAGTTAATTCAATTCTTATCAATCGAATCCGGTCGAAAAGGGTGTCTTTGGATATGTATCTAAAGATCACTGGCTGGATTCAAGACCTAACCCTGGAGTTATTATGTCTGTAACAATGCGTGAAATGCTGGAAGCTGGTGTGCACTTTGGTCACCAAACTCGTTTTTGGAATCCAAAAATGGCACCGTACATTTTCGGTCACCGCAACAAAATTCATATCGTTAACCTGGAAAAGACGTTGTCTATGTACCAGGAAGCGATGAAGTACATCCGTCAATTGTCCGCAAACCGCGGTACAGTATTGTTGGTTGGTACTAAGCGTCAATCCCGTGAAATCATTGCTGCAGAAGCTCAACGCGCAGGTATGCCTTTCGTTGATCAACGCTGGTTGGGTGGTATGTTGACAAACTTCAAAACAGTAAAAACTTCTATCAAGCGTTTGAAAGATATGGAAGTTTCTGTTGAAGACGGTTCTGTTGAGAAACTGTCCAAAAAAGAAGCGTTGATGTTCCAGCGCGAAATGATCAAGTTGCAAAAATCTATCGGCGGCATCAAAGACATGGGCGGTATTCCTGATGCAATTTTCGTGGTTGACGTTGGCTACCACAAAGGCGCGATCACTGAAGCTGCTAAATTGGGTATCCCAGTTATCGGCGTAGTTGATACTAACCATTCTCCAGAAGGTGTTGCTTACATCATTCCAGGTAATGATGACTCTTCTAAAGCGATTTCCTTGTACGCTCGTGGCGTAGCTGACGCGATTATCGAAGGCCGTGCAAATGCGGTTAACGAAGTTCTGGAAGCTGTTAAGCCAGGTTCTGATGAGTTTGTAGAAGTTGAGCAAGCGTAATAGTTTGTTCATGTAAATAGGTCTTGGGTTGCTCTGGTGGCTCAAGGCAAAAAAATGGGGCAACTGTCGTTCGCCCTTTTTTTTAAACAAAATTTGATGATTGTGCTTTTTTAGCACTACTGAATTAGGAGAATGACATGGCAGCGATTACAGCAGCTTTGGTTGGTGCTTTGCGTGCAAAGACTGATGCACCAATGATGGAATGCAAAAAGGCTTTGACAGAAGCTGATGGTGATATGGATCGTGCGGAAGAGATTCTGCGTGTAAAACTGGGTAGTAAAGCGTCTAAAGCTGCTTCCCGTGTTACTGCAGAAGGCGTTGTTGCTTCTTATATCTCCGGTAACGTTGGTGCTTTGGTTGAAGTTAACTGCGAAACTGACTTCGTTACTAAAAATGACGACTTCCTGGCAATGGCTAACACAGTTGCAAAACTGATCGCTGAACATAATCCAGCGGATATCGCTGCATTGGGCGCGTTGCCACTCGAAGGTAAAACAGTAGAAGAAGTACGTGCTGCATTGGTTGGTAGAATCGGTGAAAACATGTCCTTCCGTCGCTTTGCTCGCTTTGAAACGCCAACTAAACTGGTTTCTTACCTGCACGGCACACGCATCGGCGTTATCGTTGAATTCGACGGCGCTGAAGATCAAGTAGGTAGAGACGTGGCAATGCACATTGCTGCGATGAAGCCAGTTTCCCTTTCTACTGAACAAGTTCCTGCTGAATTGATCGCTAAAGAGCGTTCAGTCGCTGAGCAAAAAGCAGCAGAATCTGGCAAGCCAGCTGACATCGTTGCGAAAATGGTAGAAGGTTCTGTTCAGAAGTTCCTGAAAGAAGTTTCCCTGTTTAACCAGCCTTTCGTTAAAAACGACAAGCAGACAGTGGAGCAAATGCTGAAATCTGTTAATTCTTCTGTTAAAGCTTTCACTATGTACGTTGTTGGTGAGGGTATTGAGAAGAAAGTTGACGATTTTGCTGCAGAAGTTGCTGCGCAAGTTGCAGCGGCAAAACAAGCATAATCAGGCGTTATTCGAAACGGGCCGAAAGGCCCGTTTTTTTAAGCCCGTATAAACCTTCCGGTGTGCACTTAACCGAATGCAAATGTAATGAGGTCGTTAAAAAAGTCCAGCGCAGAATGAAACCGATTGTTTAGCTTAAAGCTGTTGTTGGTAATTGAAATTTGTTTTATTAAAGTTAAAACGATTTAATTTGTTTATTTCGTTATTTGCATCCGAAGCAATAACTGACTATTGCGCAGATGAGTAACTAAATTAAATCAGTTTTTCAGTTTTATTGTGTTTATTTAACTTTCCAGAAGGAGTCCTATCATGACAAAACCTGCTTACAAGCGCGTGCTCTTGAAGCTCTCTGGCGAAGCCTTGATGGGCGATGACCCATTTGGCATTAATCGCGCTACCATTGAACGCATGGTGGCCGACGTAGCAGAAATTTCCCGTATGGGCGTGGAATTGGCCATCGTTATCGGTGGTGGTAATATTTTCCGTGGCGTAGCGCCAGGTGCGCAAGGCATGGATCGTGCGACTGCAGATTACATGGGAATGTTGGCGACGGTGATGAATTCGCTGGCGTTAGCAGATGCAATGCGTCAGATTGGCATTACAGCTCGTGTGATGTCCGCCATTGCCATTGATCAAGTTGTTGAGCCATACGTGCGTCCAAAAGCCTTGCAATATCTCGAGGAAGGCAAAGTTGTCGTGTTTGCTGCGGGTACTGGTAATCCATTTTTTACAACGGATACGGCAGCGGCATTACGTGGTTCAGAAATTGGTGCTGAGATCGTATTGAAGGCCACGAAAGTTGATGGCGTCTACACGGCTGATCCGAAAAAAGATGTGAACGCAACGCGGTTTTCGACGATCTCTTTTGATGAGGCAATTTCTCGTCATTTACAAGTCATGGACGCCACCGCATTTGCGCTGTGCCGCGATCAGAAGCTGCCAATCAAGGTTTTCTCTATTGTTAAGCCTGGTGCACTAAAGAATGTCATTATGGGTGCAGACGAAGGCACACTTGTCCACGTATAATGCAGCGTTTCTGAAGTAGTGGATTAATTTTGATAAGGGTCTTTGTCAAACAAAGGCCCTGCAATGATGTACTGGAGGACAGAATGGCAGTAGCAGACGTTAAAAAAAATAGCGAACAAAGAATGCAGAAGTCTATTGAGACTCTGAAGGCTGATCTCGCGAAAGTGCGCACGGGTCGTGCTCACACCGGCATACTTGATCACGTGATGGTCGATTACTACGGCTCACCGACAAACATTACGCAAGTAGCGAATGTGACATTGATTGACGCGCGCACGATTGGCGTTCAGCCATGGGAAAAGAAAATGCTGGGCGCGATTGAAAAAGCGATTCGCGATTCCGATCTTGGCCTCAATCCATCCAGCCAGGGTGAGATGATCCGTGTGCCAACCCCACCCTTGACAGAAGAGCGCCGTAAAGAGATGGTGAAACTGGTCAAAACCGAAGGTGAGGGCGCTAAAATTGCCGTCCGCAATATTCGCCGTGATGCCAATGAAACCCTGAAAAAAATATTGAAGGATAAAGAATGCTCTGAAGATGATGAGCGTCGCGCACAAGACGATGTTCAGAAATTGACGGATAAGTTTGTTACTGAAGTTGATAAATTATTGCTTGAAAAAGAAAAAGAAGTATTGACGGTATAGATCTTATTTTTCTTCGATAGCCTATACTTTATTGTGCGACAAGCGCACGAATCGTCTAGTTAGATACGCACCTCCTTGTAAAAGATTTTTATGTTTTTTGCAAGGTGTGTGTATTTTGTCTTTTCTGGAGCTAAGATTGATGTGCACTGTAAAGAAAGTCTATCTTTTTTGTGTGCAAAAATAGTGTACTTTCTCCTCCTCGATTTTGCTTGCACTCCCTTTAAAAATAACAAAGAGGCGGTAGTGTGTTGTTAGCGGGGGAAGAGTAGAATTTCACGCTTTTTTCTTAAATATGAATGAAGTGCGAAGTGCTCCGTGAGAAGTTTGCTTTGAGACGCACTTTCAATAAACCAATCTGATCGAAAGTCATTGATGTTACAGACCCGCGTTATCACAGCATTGATTTTGTTGGCGATTTTATTGCCTGTACTCTATGTCGGAAACTTTTACGCGTTCTCCGTTGTGGTCGTTACATTTTTTGCTGCTGCCATTTGGGAATGTCAGCGCTTGTTCAAGAAGCCAGGGCCTCTCTTAATGGCTGCTATCTGGACCATTTTCTTTGCTTATCTATTGTTTCATCTGGAAAGTTTTTCCACACCTTTACTTTTTGCGCTGTGTGTCGCTTTTTGGCTATTGCGCCTTATACCATTGCTGGCGAAGGGTTTGCCAGGGTTCGGCTTTTCTAATGGTTTGCTGAGCACCTTGTATGGCATTGCAATTTTTGGGTGCTTTATTGCTATTGCAGTTTTGTTTAAGCGCTCACCTCTTTATTTGTTGTCAGTAATGGCGCTCGTTTGGGTGGCCGATATCGGCGCTTATTTTTCTGGAAAAGCATTCGGCAAACATAAACTTGCGCCGTCTATTTCCCCGGGGAAGTCTTGGGAAGGTGCGTTTGGCGGGTGGCTGGCGGTCTTGTTGATCGCAGGCGGATCGGCGCTAGTGCCTCAGTTGCAGGACACATTCGCAGCGCAACTATTAATGCGTAAAGGTTGGTTAATCGCCGCGTTACTCCTGAGTCTGGTGTCGGCAGCAAGTGTGGTTGGAGATTTATTCGAGTCAATGCTGAAACGTCGTGCAGGGATGAAGGATAGTAGTAATTTGCTTCCTGGTCACGGTGGCGTGCTGGATCGGATTGATGCGTTGATTCCTGTGTTGCCTCTGGCTGTTCTTTTAGATTTATGGCGTTAGTTCAATGAATAATATGTATAAAAAGCAACGAGTATGTATTTTGGGTTCGACGGGTTCTATTGGCGTCTCGACCTTAGATGTCATCGCCCGTCACCCTGATCGTTATAGCGTCTATGCATTGACAGCGCACACTCAAATTGAGAAATTGGCTCAACAATGTGCACATTTTCTTCCTCAAGTTGTGGTCGTAGGTTCTGCATCGGCCGCGGACGGCCTACGTCAGCTTTTACTCTCTCGTGGTTTGGAAAAAATTCAGATTGAATTTGGTCCGCAGGCCTTGTGTGATGCTGCCACCGCTGCAGAGTGCGATAGTGTCATGGCGGCGATCGTAGGTGCGGCTGGATTACCTGCCTCCCTTGCTGCTGCGCAGGCAGGTAAAAAGGTCTTACTTGCAAACAAAGAAGCCTTAGTGATGTCAGGCAGTTTGTTTATGAATGCAATTAAGTCGACTGGGGCATCGTTATTGCCGATCGACAGTGAACATAATGCGATCTTCCAATGTCTGCCTAGAAGTTTTGATGGTGAGTTAGATAAGCACGGTATTCGTAAAATATTACTTACCGCCTCTGGTGGGCCCTTCTTGTATCGTGACGTGGATACTTTGAGTGCTGTTACGCCAGAAGAGGCCGTCGCGCATCCGAACTGGGTAATGGGACGTAAGATATCTATTGATTCGGCCACAATGATGAATAAAGGCCTTGAGGTCATTGAGGCACATTGGCTTTTCTCTGTGCCCGCAGATCAGATCGATGTTGTCATTCATCCGCAAAGTGTGATTCACTCTATGGTCTCGTATAACGATGGATCAGTCCTTGCTCAACTAGGAAATCCAGATATGCGCACGCCGATTGCGTATGGCTTGGCTTTTCCTGAGCGCATAGACTCGGGTGTTGAAGCGCTTGACTTGGTCAAAGTCGGCAAGTTGAATTTTGAAGCCCCCGATTTAGTCCGTTTTCCATGCCTCCGGTTGGCATACCATGCGTTGCGGTCGGGGCATTCAGCGCCAACCGTTCTAAATGCGAGCAATGAAATTGCTGTACAGGCATTTTTAGATGGCAACATCAGCTTTAACATGATTGCCCAAGTGATTGAGCAGTGTCTCGATAAAATACCTTCAAGTAAGGTGGCTGATCTCGAGAGTATTCTCGGTGTTGATGCTCATGCTCGACGTGTCGCGTCAAGTCTGATTCAATAATGAAACTTGTTCAAACCATTCTCGCCTTTCTGGTCGCATTGGGGACCTTGGTAACGATCCATGAATTTGGACATTACCTTGCTGCCCGTTTATGTGGCGTGAAAGTGTTACGTTTTTCTGTTGGAATGGGGAAGGTAGTTTTTTCGCGTAAATTCGGTAGAGACCAGACGGAGTGGGCTATTTCCATGCTACCACTTGGTGGTTATGTGAAGATGCTTGATATTCGCGAGCAGGGAGCGGATCAAATTGCTAGTGAAGACCTCCCGCGAGAATTTTGTCGCCAGTCTGTCTGGAAACGAATCTTTATTGTCGCCGCAGGGCCAATTGCTAACTTTTTGTTGGCAATTGTCCTCTATGCTGGATTGTTTTTGCATGGTATTCCTGAACCAATTGCGAAAATCAGGGTCCCATCTGTTAACTCGATTGCGTATCAATCGGGTCTGCGCCATGGAGATGTCATTCTGAGCGTGAGCGGGAAGTTGGTGCGCAGCTGGAGTGATGCACAATGGGAGTTAATGCAGCGTGTTTTAGCAAAAAAAGCCGCAGAGATTGTTGTTGAACGCGATAGCGATGTTATGGCTGGCAACGGTTCTCATGGGCGCGTGAGGCGTGTTGTCGATTTGCCGCTGCAAGAATTGAGCGTCAAAGACGTCGAAGCTGATTTTTTGTCGAAATTAGGCTTATCCCTTGCCAGGCCGCCCGCAGTATTAGGTGAAATCCTCAAGGGTGGTCGTGCGCAGGCGGCAGGATTGCTAGCGGGGGATACTATACTGGCGATAAATAACGTAGCTGTACTTGATGGGCTGGCTTTCACCGAGTCTGTTAATGCGTCGCCAGAGCAAGCTCTTAAGCTTCATATTTTGAGAGGGCGAAACGAATTTGATGTGATTGCGACGCCGGAGCTAGAAAGCGTTGGCGGTTCAAAAGTTGGTCGTCTGAAGGTGCAGATGATGCTGGCACCGGAGATGGTGTTAGTACAGACGGACGCGGTCGAGTCGTTGGTGAAGGCCGGGCAGAAGACGTGGGATACCAGCTTGATGAGCTTTAGCATGCTAGGCAAAATGCTGTCGGGCGAAGTGTCCTTGAAAAATGTTACCGGCCCGCTGACCATTGCAGATTATGCTGGAAAGACCTCAAGATCAGGTCTGATTAGTTACTTGAGTTTCATGGCTTTGATTAGTATTAGCCTTGGGGTGATGAATTTGCTGCCCATACCTGTGTTGGATGGTGGCCATTTGTTGTATTATTCGCTGGAAGTTTTGACAGGGAAACCTATTTCGGAACGTTTTGGTGAAATCGCACAACGTGTAGGTTTGACATTGTTGATGGCAATAATGGCAGTAGCTTTTTTTAATGACATAGTCAGACTAATGTCATAATAGTCAGCTTGATGACAAAACTCATTCTAGACAGCAATATTGAGAGTATTGAAAGAAATTTATACCCAATGAAATTACATATCGAGCATTTCACTTTGCCTATTTTTCGTCGTCATTCAGTGGCTTTAGCCGCATTGGCTTTATGTTCTGGTAGCGCATTCGCGATTCAACCATTTACAGTAAAAGATATTCGCGTAGAAGGTCTGCAAAGAACTGAAGCTGGTACTGTGTTTAGCTATCTGCCTGTGAAAGTAGGCGAGGTATTTGATGATGCTAAAAGTACGACAGCTATTAAATCTTTATATGCAACTGGATTTTTTAAAGATATTCAGATTGAGGAACAAGGTGGCGTGTTAGTTGTCTTGTTAGAAGAACGCCCGACGATTGCTGGCGTGGACTTTACAGGTACAAAAGAATTTGAGAAAGATGCGCTGATTAAGGCGCTGAAAGATATCGGTATTGGCGATTCAAAGATTTTTGATAAGGCGACAGTCGACCGCGCCGAGCAAGAGTTGAAAAAGCAATACCTATCCAAAGGTCTTTATGGCATGCAGATCACGACAACAATTACGCCTATAGAGCGTAATCGTGTCAAAGTGCTTTTTGCAGTGGATGAAGGTGATATTGCAAAAATTGCTCAAATTAAAATTATTGGAAATAAAGCATTTTCGGATGGTGAATTGCGCGATGTAATGGCATTAAACACGCCAACATGGTTTTCATGGTACACGAAAGCAGATCAATATTCTAAACAGAAGTTGTCTGGTGATATTGAAGCAATCAGGTCGTTTTACCAAAATCGTGGTTATCTGGAAATGCAAATTCTTTCTAGTCAAATCGCGATTACTACAGACAAAAAAGAAATCTACATCACGATCAATCTGGTTGAAGGAGAAAAATATACTGTCTCCAATATCAAGTTGGAGGGCGACATGTTTGGGCGTGAGGAAGAACTTGCGTCCCTGATGTTGCTTAAAAAGAACGACGTTTATAACGCTGCTCGGTTAACAGAGAGTACGAAACGTATTTCTGAGCGATTAGGAAACTTCGGTTACGCGTTTGCCAATGTCAACGCTAATCCTATTCTGGATAAAGAGAAAAAGGAAGTTGCCTTTACAGTTGCTGTTGATCCAGGAAAACGGGTCTATGTTCGTCGCATCAATCTTGCAGGAAATACCCGCACCCGAGATGAAGTTATTCGTCGTGAATTCCGTCAATTCGAAGGATCTTGGTACGATGGTGAAA
This sequence comes from Undibacterium sp. RuRC25W, assembly GCF_049339825.1. Classification (NCBI taxonomy): domain Bacteria; kingdom Pseudomonadati; phylum Pseudomonadota; class Betaproteobacteria; order Burkholderiales; family Oxalobacteraceae; genus Undibacterium; species Undibacterium sp. RuRC25W. Next base: position 120,630 of record NZ_JBMPPD010000004.1, read on the forward strand.
AAATTAAAGCTTCTCGTGACCGAGTGGAACGACTGAGTTACTTCAGTGACGTAAAGCTGGAAACGCCAGAAGTGGCAACCAGCGCTGATGAAGTTGACGTGAGTCTGAGCGTCACAGAAAAACCAACGGGTAACCTTACTTTTGGTGCAGGCTATTCCAATGCCGAGAAATTAACACTGACAGGTTCTATTTCGCAAGCCAATGCTTTCGGTAGTGGGGATACAATTGGTATTGAAATGAATACCAGCCGGATTAACAGAACCATTGCATTGTCGCACTTTGATCCGTATTTTACTGACGATGGTATTAGCCGTAGTATGGACGTATATCTGCGAACGACTCGTCCTACTGTTGGCAGTGTCGGCGACTATAAAGTGCAGACCACCGGTGGTAATGTTCGTTTTGGTGTCCCATTCTCTGAAGTTGATACCGTCTTCTTTGGTATTGGCGCAGAAAGAACGAAGGTTGACACCTACTACCTCAGTAGTCCTGCCCGCTATCTCAAATATGTAGCAACATACGGATCGAATGTTTCTCGCGATCCAACTGACCCGTTATATGGTGTCGGTACGGCAACTACAAATTCTTTCCCATTTACCGTAGCATGGCAGCGGGATAGCCGCGATAGTGTGATGACTCCTTCAGTTGGACGTTACCAACGTGCCAATCTTGAGCTTGCGACAATCGGTGATATGAAGTATTACCGTGCGATTTATAATGCACAATACTTCAAGCCAATCTATCGTTCTGTTGTCTTGGCGTTGAACGGCGAGTTTGACTATGGTCATGGACTAGGCGGCAATCCTTATCCGATCTTTAAGAATTTCTATGCTGGCGGTATCGGCTCTGTTCGTGGTTACGAACCGTCATCTCTTGGAACAAAAGATCCTAATGGCGACTCTTTAGGTGGTGCTAGTAGGGTGATTGGTAATGTAGAATTACAAGTGCCGTTCCCAGGTGCAGATAAGTCTTTACGCTGGTTCACCTTCCTTGATGGTGGTCAGGTTTTTGATGAAGGTCAAAAAATGCGATACCAAGACTTGCGTTTTGCAACTGGTATTGGTATTAGTTGGATTTCACCAGTGGGACCTTTGAAGCTCAGCTTCGGGCATGCATTAAATGCGAAGCCTGATGATAAGAAGCAGACCTTCCAGTTCCAGATGGGTACTGGTTTTTAATTGGCGTCGCTGATGCAAAGCGTGCTTTAGTTCGAGTTACGGAGATTATTTTGATTCAACATATTACCCCGTCCAAATTGCTTCAACGTTTAATGGTTTGCGCGGCTTGTTTTTTTAGCGTGGGCCATGTTCTTGCACAAGATTCCCGAGTGGCTATTTTTGACTCGCAACGCGTCATTCGCGAGTCTGCCCCTGCGAAAGCAGCGGAAGCAAAGATAGAGCAAGAATTTTCTAAGCGGGGAAAAGAATTGCAGGATATGTCTGCGAAAATTAAATCTATGGCAGAAAAATTGGATAAGGATTCTCCGATTTTATCTGAGTCAGATCGTATTAAACGACAGCGCGAATTAACCGATCTGGATCAAGATTTTAAGCGCAAACAGCGTATCTTTAATGAAGATCTTAGCCAGCGAAAAAATGAAGAAATTGCTGCATTGGTAGATCGTGCAATCAAAGCCGTGAAGCAAATCGCTGAAGCTGAAAAATATGACATCGTATTGCAAGATGCTGTTTACTCAAATCCACGCGTTGATATTACCGACAAGGTTCTCAAAGCACTCGCTAAATAAATAATGACCACGACGAGCACTCGGCTGGGAGAATTGGTCGATCGCTTCGGTGGTCAATTAATTGGATCTCCCGATATTACTGTAATTGGCATTGCTCCACTGAGCGATGCCGATCATCATTCCATCACGTTTCTCTCCAATTCAAAACTACGCCATCAGGCTTCTAGTACCCGTGCTGCAGCGTTGATACTGACTGAGTCAGATTATGCGCAAGTATCGCAAGACTACGCTGGTGCTTGCATTATCGCGCCCAACCCGTATGTCTATTTTGCTCGAGCGGCGCAGTATTTTGCCTCATTGGTGGCGATTCCCCCTGCGCTTGGCATTCATCCAACGGCTTGGGTAAGCCCACATGCGGTAGTCGCCGCAACTGCGAGCATAGGTCCTCACGTGAGTATCGACGCCGAAGCGGTGGTCGGTGAAGACGTTGTGATTAAAGCAGGAACAGTGATTGGGCGTGGTGTATCCATTGGCGATAATACGTTATTGCATGGCAACGTTAGTGTCTACGACCACTGCATTATTGGTGCGCAATGTATTATTCACTCTGGTGCTGTTATCGGTGCGGATGGCTTTGGGTTTGCGAATGAACGTGGGCAATGGATTAAGATTCCTCAAACAGGACGTGTTGTCATCGGTGATCGCGTGGAGATCGGTGCGAACACAAGTATTGATCGCGGAGCACTTGCCGACACAGTCATTGAAAATGGAGTCATTCTGGATAATCAGATCCAGATTGGTCATAATTGCCATATCGGTGAGAATACAGCGATGGCTGGATGTGTTGGCGTCGCTGGCAGCGCAAAGATTGGGAAAAATTGCACCTTCGGTGGTGCGGCGATGGTTCTCGGTCATCTGACCATTGTCGATAATGTGCATATCTCGTCTGCAAGCATGGTCTCCAGATCAATCCTGGAACCGGGGCAATATACCGGCTTTTACCCTTTAGCGAAAAACGCCGACTGGGAAAAATCTGCCGCTATCGTAAGAAATCTCTCTGGCTTGCGGGAAAAAATTCGCCAGCTAGAAAAAACTATCAAAACATTGACTGAAAAATCATCATGAAAAAAACACTTAACATCAACGAAATTAAAGAATATCTGCCGCATCGCTACCCGATGCTGCTCGTTGACCGCGTGCTCGATTGGGAGGATGGAAAAACGATCACTGCCATCAAGAACGTCACTGCAAACGAAGAGTTTTTTAATGGTCACTTCCCAAATAAACCTGTGATGCCAGGTGTATTAATGATTGAAGCATTGGCACAAACGGCAGCACTGTTATCGTTTTTGACGATGGGGCAAAAACCAGATGACAAAACGATTGTGTATTTTTTAGGAATCGATGGTGCTCGCTTCAAGCGTCCGGTTGAGCCAGGCGATCAGTTGAAGATGGAAGTTGAAATTCTTAAGGTTGCCCGTGGCATCTGGAAATATAAAGCCAAAGGTACAGTTGACGGTCAGCTTGCATTAGAAGGTGAGTTGATGTGTACGATGCGCAAAACTGATGATAATGCGGAGAAATAATGTTGATCCATCCAAGCGCCCTGATTGACTCAAAGGCTAACCTTGATAGTTCAGTTGAGGTCGGCCCCTATGCGATTATCGGTCCTGACGTCAATATCGGGGCTGGAACGAAGGTAGGGCCGCATGTGGTGATCTCTGGTCACACGACCATTGGTAAAGATAACGATTTTCATGCATTTTCTTCGATTGGCGGTCCACCGCAAGATAAAAAATATGCAGGCGAAGTAACTTATCTAGAGATCGGTGATCGTAATCTGGTACGTGAGTTTTGTACCTTCAACTCCGGTACCGTGCAAGATCGTGGCGTCACGCGCATTGGTAGTGATAACTGGTTTTTAGCTTATGTTCACATTGCGCATGATTGTACTGTTGGCAGTAACACGATTTTCTCAAATAACGCGGCGCTGGCGGGGCATGTTGAAATCGGTGACTGGGTCATTATGAGCGGATTCTCCGCTGTACACCAATTCTGCAAAATCGGGGCGCATGCCTTTGTCGGGATGAATACCAGTCTGACGCAAGATGTACCGCCATTCGTATTGCTTTCTGGCAATCCAGCGGTGGCGCACGGTGTTAATCTGGAAGGATTGAAGCGCCGTGGTTTTGATCGCGAACAGTTAAATGCGATCCGCCAAGCCTATAAGTCACTCTACAAGTCGGGGTTGACACTGGATGAAGCTAAATCCACGCTGGATGAACAAATAAGTGTGTTGCCTGATAATGTTTCCGTTCATGTGAAATCCATGCGTGAGTTCCTTAATACGTCGACCCGCGGCATCGTGCGTTAAGACACCATGAACTCCATTACCCGGCCAGTTATTTCTATGGTCGCTGGGGAAACATCCGGCGATATGTTGGCGGCACGTTTGTTGTCTGGTTTAAGACCGCGTTTGCCAGATTCGTTGATGCATGGCATTGGCGGATCACGGATGGCAGAACATGGTTTTGTTAGCGACTGGCCCATGGAGAAACTGTCCGTCCGCGGCCTGTTTGAGGTGCTCGCCCATTACCGTGAGATCAGCGGCATCCGTAAACAATTAACGCAGCAATTATTGCTTGAAAAGCCCGATGTCTTTATCGGCGTGGATGCACCTGATTTTAATTTGGACATGGAAATCAAGCTCAAGCAAGCGGGCATTCCGACCATGCATTACATCAGTCCCTCGATCTGGGCGTGGCGTGGCGGTCGTATCAAAAAGATTGCAGCGGCAGTATCCCACATGCTGGTTGTGTTTCCTTTCGAGGAAAAAATTTATCGCGATGCTGGCATTCCTGCCACCTATGTTGGTCATCCGCTTGCACAAGTGATTCCATTGGAAATCGACACTCAGGCAGCACGTGATGAATTGGGGCTCGATCCGCGATTTAAGGTTGTCGCAATATTGCCTGGCAGTCGTATTTCCGAAATTAAATACAACACAGAAGCTTTCATCCGTACCGCAAAACGCTTGTTAGAGCGCGATCCGCATTTACAAATCGTAGTGCCGATGGCCGGCAATAAGCAACGCAGCTATTATATTAAGTTGGTGGTTGCCGCAAAGCTTGAAGGTGTTCCTGTGTTATTGATTGATGGCCGCTCTCATATCGCGATTGCCGCGGCAGATGTTGTCTTGGTTGCGTCGGGGACAGCTTCTTTGGAAGTTGCCTTGTTTAAGAAACCAATGGTCATTGCCTACAAGATGATGGAAGCATCCTGGCAAATCATGAAACATATGGGATATCAGCCTTGGATAGGATTGCCTAATATCCTTGAGCGTGAGTTCGTTGTTCCAGAATTTTTGCAGTCTGCGGCAACACCTGAAGCGATGGCTGATGCGCTTTGGGAGCAATTGAATAACGATGTGTTGCAGGCTAATCTCAAAGAACGTTTTACGGCAATGCATCATACGCTGTTGCGCGACACCGCCAATCTATCAGCGCAAGCGGTGCTAGATGTCATCGCGCAGCACCGATTGTCAAAATGATTTGCGTCTCTCACATTGGCGATGTCATCGCTTTTTTTATCTAAATATAGTGGCAGCTCAGGCTGCCATTTTAACTTTTGTCTGGTATGACTATGTACGTTGACTCTCATTGCCATATTAATTTTCCTGAGCTTGCTATTCGGATGCCGGAAGTCCTTCAAAAGATGTCCGACAACGGTGTCACGCATGCCTTATGTGTTTCTGTTGATCTGCCTGATTTTCCGCAGGTGCTGGCATTGGCGGAATCTTATCCTCATATTTTCGCCTCGGTTGGGGTGCATCCTGATTATGAGGATACCCCAGAGCCAAGTGCAGAACAGCTGGTCGAGTTGGCACAACATCCGAAAATTATTGCTATTGGCGAAACAGGATTGGACTATTTTCGTCTAAAGGGGGATCTGGAGTGGCAGAGAGAACGTTTCCGTCAACACATACGCGCGTCTCGGATCAGCCGTAAGCCTTTGATTATTCATACGCGCGCTGCAGCGGAGGATACCATCCGGATTCTTCATGAAGAAGGCGCTGGTGTGGAGCAGGGTGGGGTGGCAGGTGTTATGCATTGCTTTACGGAGTCGCTGGAGGTTGCGCAGGCTGCCGTGGCAATGGGGTTTTATATTTCGTTTTCTGGCATTCTGACTTTTAAGAGTGCAAAAGATTTGCAGGCAGTTGCCAAAGTCTTACCGTTAGACCGTATTTTGATTGAAACAGATTCTCCTTACCTTGCACCAATGCCGCATCGTGGCAAAATGAATGAGCCCGGGTTTGTACGTCATGTTGGTGAATTCTTGGCAGATTTAAGGGGTATCTCTGTTCAGGAAGTGCAGAAAGTCACCACTGAGAATTTTTTTAGATTATTCAGTTTTGCATCCTAACTTGAGTGTGCGGAAGCGTATGGTAAGGGAAGATCATAATGGCATCTGAGAATCGTGTAGCGCGGAGAATATGGTCTTGGCGAGTATTTATCGCGCTTTCGCTAAGCATACTGTTACACATGTTTTGTGCTGCAAATGTAGCTGCGCAAACGAGCTCTTATGATGACTTTATTTTTGCGGTCAAATTTGATGATGCACCGACCGTTCAACGTTTAATTCTTGACGGTGCAGATGCGAATTCGGTTGAGCCATTGCGTGGTGAATCCGCGTTAATGATTGCCATGAGAGAAAAGTCTACGCGGGTCATTGATGTGTTGTTGAGTACGCGTAACATTCATCTGGAAGCACGCGCCAGAAATGGTGATACCGCATTGATGTTGGCGAGTTTTTTAGGCAATGCTTCTGTTGTTAAGAAGTTAGTCGCAGCAGGCGCAGAAGTCAATCAACCTGGCTGGGCAGCCATTCACTATGCAGCTGCTGGCGGTGATATAGAAACGCTGAATTTTTTACTCGACAACGCTGCCTACATCGATAGTGAGTCTCCGAATAAAACAACGCCGTTAATGCTGGCGCTCCGATCAGGAAAATACGATGCGGCTCAACTTTTATTGAATGCAGGTGCAGACATACACCTAAAAAATGACGCGGGTATGACCGCGATGGATTTTGCCGCCGAAACAGAGAGAAAAGATCTGATTTTGTTGTTAAATGAACGCATTAATCAGGGAAAAAAATAGCGCTGGCGGCTGTCTTGTTGTCATTGGATTTCGCAGCAAATATAAGGCTGAAAATATATCATTTATTTTGCATCGCATCATATTGTGGACAGGTCTGTCCCTGTGTTAAAGTGCGGGCTTCTTCTTATTGGAGTTCATTCTGTGGATGGTTATAGTTGTCGATCACACGTCGACTTCAACACGGCAATGTAACCGCAGATTTCCTGCTGCTACCTTGCCGATTGGCGGGTAGTAGTTCTTGCAGCTTTCGCTGATTTTCTACCCAGTTTGTTTGTTCGATCTGACGTTTTAACGCGCCTTTTTGGTGTTGAAAAATGGAGGTGAGAGTTATCCCAGTGCTGATGACTTATCGTCAAAAGCCGAGGAGGTAGTTTGTTGCGCATTAATTTTATTTTGATGAAACGCTTGCTGCAAGGTGGTGCCCATGTTTGAATTGTTCAAACTCCAATCTCGTGATGATGTGGTGGATGATAAAGGCCCAAACCGTTGGGACTGGGCGTTGCTGCCTTTGATCCTTGCCTTATTTAGCATCTTTGCTTTTGCAGCGATGCAGATGAGCCGACCGTTCTCGGTGGGCGAAGCGTTGCAAGTATCACTGGATCCTTTTTATCTTCCGTATTATTTACTACGAACCATTCTGCGCATGTTTACCGCGCTGGGTTTCTCTTTGCTTTTCAGTCTGGCGTTTGCGGCAATTGCTGTGAAATATGCTGCGGCTGAGAAGATCATGATTCCTGCATTGGATATTTTGCAATCAGTGCCTATTTTAGGTTTTCAGGCGATTGCAATTGCGCCTTTTATTGCTTTATTTCCGGGTAATTTACTCGGTGTTGAGTGTGCGGCGATCTTTGCGATTTTTACGTCGCAAGCGTGGAATATGGCTTTTAGTCTATATCAGTCCATGCGAACGGTGCCATCTGAGTTGTCGGAGGCGGCACATATTTTCCGATTGTCTGGTTGGCAGCGGTTTTGGCGCCTTGAGCTACCGTTTGCGATGCCTGGCTTGTTGTGGAATATGATGATGTCCATGTCGGGTGGTTGGTTCTTTCTGGTCGCGGCTGAAGCAATTTCAGTTGCGGGGCAAGATATTAAATTACCTGGTATCGGTTCATATATTGCAGTTGCAATTGAAGCCAAAGATGGTCATGCGATTGCATGGGCAATAGGCGCAATGCTCACCGGTATTTTGTTCTATGATCAATTATTTTTCCGCCCTTTGCTGGCATGGGCAGATAAATTCCGCTTCGAAGAATCGCAAGGTGAAACGTCGCAGCAATCGTGGTTGTTGGATTGGATGCGTAATAGTAGTTGGGTGCGTTCTTGGACAGAGAGTTTCTGGGCATTTTTAAGCCGTGGTTTAGGCTGGTTTAGCGTCACTTATGATGGTACTTCAGAACGCGCTTTGAAAAAACCAATGAGTCCATTGTGGTCACGTATCTGGGATGGCGTTTTGACCGTGGTGACTTTACTCGCGATTTTCCGGCTTATTAGCTTTATTCATAGTGACGTTGGCATGAGCGAAGTAGTACACGTCATTGGCCTGGCGATGATTACATTGGTGCGGGTGATGCTGCTGATTGGCCTTGCGTCTTTGGTGTGGGTGCCTGTGTCAGTTTGGATTGGTTTGCGGCCACAGTATTCACAAAAAGTGCAGGCAATTGCGCAATTCCTGGCGGCATTTCCTGTCAATCTGATGTTCCCTTTGGTTGTTTTTGCGATGGTCACATTCAATTTGACACCAAATATCTGGCTCAGTCCTTTGATGGTGTTCGGAACACAATGGTATATCTTGTTTAATGTAGTCGCCGGTGCCGCAACGATCCCTAACGAGTTGCGACTGGCAGCAGATAATCTTGGACTGAAAGGGTGGTTGAAATGGAAGCGCGTCTATCTGCCTGCCATTTTCCCTAGTTACATTACCGGTGCAATTACGGCCAGTGGTGGCTCATGGAACGCGAGTATCGTTGCCGAATACGTTACATGGGGTAAAACGACGCTGGTTGCAGATGGCCTTGGTAGTTATATTAAGCAAATGACCGAAACAGGTGACTTTCATCGTATCGCTTTAGGTATTGGCATCATGTGTATTTTTGTGACCTTGCTGAACCGTTTTTTCTGGCGTAAGTTGTATTTGTTGGCAGAGGATCATATTCGATAACGTGCATTTTTCATGAGATTAAGCTTCTTGATAGCTTATATATGTTGAATGTAATCTGAACATGTCTGAAAGAAAAAAAGATGACTCAAAATTTATTGATAGACCTGCACCAGGTCGCTAAGTCCTTCAAAGCCACTGACGGTAAATCGCGTCTGATTCTTGATAAAGTCGATTTTCAGCTAAAGGAAGGTGAAATCGTTGCCTTATTGGGCAAATCTGGCTCAGGTAAATCCACGTTATTACGAATTATGGCTGGCTTAATCCCAGCGGACAAAGGTAAGGTTTCGTATCGCGACAAAGCTATTTTTGGACCTGTCGCTGGTGTGGCAATGGTGTTCCAATCGTTTGCGTTATTCCCTTGGTTGACCGTGCAACAAAACGTGGAATTAGGACTGGAAGCGCAAGGTGTATCTGCAGATGAACGCGAAGAACGTGCTGATGCGGTATTGGAACTGATCGGTTTGGCCGGTTTCGGTGGCGCGTTACCGCGTGAATTATCAGGTGGGATGAAGCAGCGCGTAGGTATTGCCCGTGCGTTAGTGACAAATCCAGATATTTTGCTGATGGATGAAGCTTTCTCTGCGCTAGACGTGCTGACAGGTGAGACGCTGCGTAATGACATGCTGGAATTGTGGGACGAGGATAAAATTTCGACCAAGGGGATTCTGATTGTTTCTCATAATATTGAAGAAGCCGTGGTCATGGCAGACCGAATCATTATTTTGTCGAGTGATCCCGGTACGATTCGTTGCGAAGTGAAGATTGACCTACCACGTCCACGTAACGTTGAATCTGCTGAAGTTCGCGCATTAATTGACGAAGTGTATGGCTTGATGACCATGCGGACGACTCATGAAGCAAGCTCCGAAGTGCCTAGTACTAAACATCTTGGTTACCGCTTGCCTGATACTGACGTCAGCCGTATCGAAGCGATTTTGGATATGGTTGCTGAGGCACCATACAATGGTCGCGCCGACTTGCCGCAACTGGCCGAAGAAGCAGAATTATCTGATGAAGAATTATTCCCGACCTATGAAGCATTGAGTCTCTTAGGTTTCGCTGTTCTTGAAAAAGGCGATATCATTTTGACCCCGTTGGGTCGCAAATATTTCGAAGCTGAACAGGCACAGAAGCAAGAATTGTTCGGTGAGCAATTGTTGATGCACGTGCCATTAGCTGCCCATATTCGCCGTAAACTGGAAGTCGAAGTCAACGGTAGTTTGTCTGAACAGCCTTTATTGGAATTGTTAGAAGAATTTCTGAAGGCAGATGAGGCAAAACGGGTACTTGAGGTCGCCATTGAATGGGGGCGTTACGGCGAGGTCTACGAGTATGACTATCATACTGGGCGTCTGAAGCTACCAGAAGAAGAGAGCGAAGAATAATTCGTATATTTTGTAATAGACAAAGTATTTTATGAATGGCAACCGTAGACAGGTTGCCATTTTTTATTACCCTCGCAGCAACAAAAATGCTTGCTTTATGGAAAATATATGGAGAAAAATGTCTGTTTGATTGACGATAGGTTCAAAAACAGACCATACTTTAGATTCCCAGTAACATTTGTTGTGAGTGATGGTCTGCGCTGATTTGTGCGGTGATTGACACGCTAGTGTTTCGCGTTTGTGGCGAAAAGCGGCGACGGTCATTAACCCGCCATGGGTTGTCTGCATTGGTCATTATTTTTTGATGTTTCTCCGTTTTTCTTTGTCTTAGCGGTGTACGCATGAATTTCTCAAATGATCTTCGGCAGACTTTTCTCCAGCGCTGGTCTGCAGTTTGTTGTCTGGCTCTGTTGACCTTCGCGCTCCATGGTACGGCTTTCCCCCATGATCTGAGTGATGAACAGTTGGCGGCAATTGATGCGCACGCACTGGCGACACCTCCCGAGGTTGAAGTTGATCGCAAGGCACTGGTCACTTATCTCATGCAAGGACTCCATACCGACAGCGAAAAAGCCCGCGCAATTTATCGTTGGATCACTGATCGTATTGCCTACGATGCTTCAGCATTCTTGTCAGGGCGCATTGATGACATGAGTATCGATGATGTCATGAAAAAGCGTCTGAGCGTTTGCTTTGGATTTTCTAATTTGTTTGAAAAAATGGCTAAAGATGCCGGTCTAGAGGTCAAGAGTATTACAGGCTTTGCAAAGGCTTATGGTACTTCTCAGGGGCAGCACTTTGACAAGCCAAATCATGCATGGAACGCAATACGCATCAATGGAAATTGGTTTTTGATTGATTCCACCTGGGGTGCTGGTTATATTAAGAATAATCAGTTTAAAAAGGAAATGTCAGAAGCCTTTTTTTTAACCCCGCCAGAACAATTTGTTTTTAGTCATTTCCCATTGGATGAACAGTGGCAATTGCAAAGGACTTCGCGTTTATCGCAGCGCGAATTTGAATCTTTGCCTCAGATTGAGCCGACTTTTTTTCATAATAATATTTCGCCGATAGATGCGTGGGAGGCGATTAAAAGTCCTGAGTTTTCAGGGAGCTTTGTACATACGTTTGAATTGCCTTACCATCTTGTATCGGTATTGCAAGCGCCAGTGATGTATCGCCTTAAAGTCGATCGCCGTTACATATTCAAGATCAATGCAGGAATTTTTGAGAAAATGGCGTTAGTACAGACAGATCAATGGCAAGAAATGGATAAAGAGGGGGACTCCTTCTCTTTCAACTATAATTCGCCGTATCAGGGGCAATTATTAGTTGTCGGAAAAAAATTTAATTCAGACCAATATACAGCCATTCTTGCTTATGAGCTTGCGCCTTAAGTAGGGATGAGATGGTCAACTTATTTAAAAAATCTTGAGAAAGAACATAATGCGTTTTGTGCGTTTCGCTTTGATGAGCTTGGCTTTTATTTCTTCGGTTGCAAGTTCATCACCAGTCAGCCCGGTCAAAGGGGTTGAATACATTGCATTAAAAATACCCCAAGAGGCAAAAGCTGCTCCAGGTAAGGTTGAGGTGATTGAGTTTTTTATGTATCACTGCCCTGCATGTAACGCGACTGAAGTGGACATTGCAGAATGGTTAAAGCGCCAGGGCGATAATGTTGAGTTTCGTCGCATTCATTTGCCTTATGACGGCCCCAATGATCCGGAAGCGCATCTGTTTTTAACGCTCCAGGCACTTGGTCTGGAACAAAGTATGCACGCCAAAGTGCTAAAAACGTGGCACATTGATCATATTCGTTTAAAAACGGATCAGGATAATATTGATTGGGCGGTCGCTAATGGCATCGATAAAGCGAAATTTGTCGATGCTTACAACTCTTTTTCAGTCACATCAGCGCGAATGCGCCTACCTAAGCTCTCTGATACTTATGAAGTCGAGAATACGCCGACTTTTATAATTAACGGACGCTATTTGACTAATCCGGTTTTGCTCTCTGCGAGCAATCCTAAGATGAACCGCAATGAAGTCACTCAGGCGACATTTCAGGTGATTGATGCGTTGGTTGCTAATGTGCTCAAGGAGCGTTTAAAAAAGTAATCACACAGATGAGTCTGACTCCCAAAAAAGCGCTCACTGGTTTGAGCGCTTTTTTATATTGGTAGATCCTGTCGAGATGCTAAAAAATGTAAATGCATACCCTGAAGCGAGAGAATTTGATCTGCATTAAGATTTTCAGTGTATTTATTTTTTAAAAATTTCAATGTACGTATGCTTAGGGGGTATTAGCTTAAAGGAGGCGTAAAGATGAAAATTGGGATTGTGGGTACGGGATATGTCGGTAGCACGGCGGCTTACTGTTTAGTGTTACAAGGCGTGGCTAGTGAAATTGTTTTGGTTGATCATCAACCCTCCTTGGCTGCTGCACAGGCAATGGACCTCCGGGATGCAACACCTTTTTGTCATCCAGTGCTGATTTCTAGTGGTGACTTTGCAGCTTTGGCGGGTTGTCAATTGGTGGTAATAGCCGCTGGCGTTAGTCAACAGCCTGGAGAAACACGTCTCGATTTGCTGCAAAAAAACGCATTAGTTTTTGCTGATATCATGCCGAAAATTATTCAGTCTGCTAGCGATTCTGTCTTTCTCATCGCAACGAATCCGCTTGATATCATGACACAAGTAGCGACAACGCTGGCGGTGCGGGTAGGTATCCCAGCATGCAGGGTATTTGGCAGTGGCACGATTCTGGATACAGCGCGTTTTAGGACTTTACTCAGTCAATTGTTCGGGGTAGCACCAAGCTCTGTACACGCATGCGTCGTTGGGGAACATGGCGACTCAGAGGTCTTGGTCTGGTCAGGCGCACGGATTGCTGGCGTTTCTCTGGAAGAGTTCGCGCAGGCAAAAGGAGTGATATTAACTGAAGAAATGAAGCGACAGGTTGAGCAAGATGTCCGCGGCGCTGCTTATAAAATTATTGCGGGTAAAGGATCGACGTATTTTGGCGTGGGTACAGCCATCGCTAGTCTTTGTCGTAGTGTGTTGTACGATGAACGGGTCGCTTATACCGTGTGTTCGGTGATGCCCTCAGTTGAGGGCGTGGAGAATGTTGCGTTGTCGCTCCCGCACATTATCGGTCGGGATGGAATTCAAATGACCGTTGTGCCACCACTTAATCCCGCTGAAAAGAGTGCATTGCGTCAAAGTGCCGAAATTATTCGGGTGCATATGGAGAAGATCAGTTTTTGATTTGTGCTGGAATCTATCTGGTTACTTTTCTGGACGCGTTTTTGTTAAGTCGGTAATTCTTTATCTACCACCCACGCCAGTGGCAAAGTCAGAATGACAAAAAGTGCGACACATTTCATCGCTGCAATGATGTTTGTGTGATCGCCTAACCATCCGAAAAGCAGGGGAGAGAGCGCACTGCCACCAATCGTGCCGGTATAGAACAGCGCAAAGGCCTGTGAACGGCGATGAGTGGACACAAGTTCTGGAACACTACCATACAGGACTGACGAGGTTCCGTTTAACGCCAGACCAATCACAGGCAGTGTCAGCAATGCCGGCGTTAGCGGCAGGTATAAAATGCAGAAAATGACGATGGCAGTGAGAATTTCTGTGAGCCAGACGGTTTTTAGCATACCAATACGGCGTCCAAGGTAACCACAGACCAGTTTTCCGGCAGCACCACCAACAAACAGCAGTGTCAATGCCACGCCAATGTTTGCTGTGGTCGCCCCTTTGTCTTTAAGTACGAATGGCAGGAAAGTTAAAAAACCCATCCGTGTTGCTGAATCAATAACGCCGGTGGCTAACAATGCCTGAAAGCCGCGGCCGTAGGCGTGGTTATTTTTTGTCTCCGTCTTTTCAATGGTGTTTGTTGCTAAGGGGTGAGTTGCTACGGGGGATTCTTTGATTGCCCATGCTAGCCAGATTGCCGTTAGAAGGCCAAATATGCCGACCATACTGACGCTTTGCTGCCAACTCCACCAGCTTAATGCGAAACCAACTGCGGCGGGGAGTGCCATTTTGCCGAGATCGCCAGCAAAATTATAGGTGGCCAATGCGGAACGGGAGCGGGATTTGTCATCGTCATAGGCATCTGCGACTAATGATGATGCCAATGGGTGTTGTGTACTTGCCCCTACGCCTGCAATCGCAAGGGCAGCGGTCAGTCCAATAAACGTTGCTGTCTGGCCCGCAAGCAGATAGGCAAGGCCTGCAAGTGCCGTACCGCCAACGAGTAAAGTTCGCCGGCCATATTTTTCTGCGAATTTACTTGCTTGAATTTGAAAACTTGCCATACACCCAGCGTAAACTCCGCGCATTAACCCGGCCATCGCATAGCTAATACCAAACTGAGTTTGCCAGATGGGTAGAAGAACGTAAATCAGATCGGTTAAGCCGTCATGCACAGCATGCGCAGTTGATGCCGCAGTCAATGCCTGGCGCTGCTGACGATATTGATGATGGGCAGCACTTGGAATGTTGACTGCCCGATCTGGCCTTGTGCTGGATGTGGGATTCAAGTGTGGTCTTTCTTTTAGAGTCAGGCGATGTGACGTGCATTTATTTTAACAAAAATTCCTGCTGCTGACGTCTAACTCGCCGAGTAAATGTGACAGATCCACTAGCCGTTTGGCGAGCAGGTGACATACTTCATTTTCTCTTTGCCATATGCCATACACACCTAATAAGCTTGCCCCCAGCAGTTCTCGGCGCTGCTGTTCAACTAGTGCTGGCCATACGAGTACATTGACCGTACCTGTTTCGTCTTCCAACGTCACAAACATGACACCATTGGCGGTACCTGGGCGCTGTCTGATGGTAACGATACCGCAACCACGCGCAAATTGACCTTGCTGAAAGGTATTGAGCATCGTCGCAGGCAAAAAACGTTTAGCCAGTAATTGTTTGCGTAAAAGAGCAAGTGGGTGACGCTGCAAAGTTAAGCCTGTGCTTTGATAGTCGCTCATAATTTCTTGTGCTTCACTGGGGGCAGAAAGAACTGGCGACGTTTCTTGCAATGATGTGCCTCTTAATAGATCGTGATCAGGTATTGCACCAACGGCCGACCACAATGCCTGCCGTCTATGGCCAGCAAGCGTCAACAGCGCATTACCTGCGGCAAGCACGTGTAAATCATGTCGATTGAGTTGCGCTCGACCAGCGAGATCGGCGACATCAGTAAACGCCCCTTGTGTGCGTGCGGTATGAATTCGGATGGCGGCATCCTGTGACATGCCATTTAAGAGTGACATTCCTAAACGTACGGCGGGTTGTAATGTGCCTGTGAACGTATTGATGTGGGTGGGAGGATCATTTGTTTCTACTGTTGAATCCCAGGTGCTATACATCACATCAATTGGCCTGATGTGAACATCATGTCTTTTCGCGTCCTGAATTAGCTGTGACGGAGAATAAAACCCCATAGGTTGAGAATTAAGCAGCGAGCATAAAAACACAGCAGGTTCGTGTCGTTTAATCCAGCTACTGACATAGGCTAAAATCGCAAAACTGGCCGCATGGCTTTCAGGGAAACCATAGTCACCAAAGCCCTTCATTTGTTCAAAAATACCTTCGGAAAATTCCAGCGTATAGTTGTTTTTCACCATCGCATCCACGATGCGATCATGATAGGCATCCAGTCCACCTTTGCGTTTCCATGCAGCCATCGCGCGCCGCAAGCCATCAGCTTCTCCCGCGGTAAAGTTGGCTGCAAGCATGGCAATTTGCATGACTTGCTCCTGAAAGATCGGAATGCCGAGTGTCCGCCCCAGCGCTTTTTGCATTGCCGGATCCTGATGCGACTCGATTGGCTCGAGCCCCTGCCGACGACGTAGATAGGGATGCACCATCCCACCTTGAATTGGTCCAGGTCTCACAATTGCAACTTGAACAACTAAATCATAAAATTGCCGTGGGCGCAGACGCGGCAGCATGCTCATTTGCGCCCGCGACTCAATCTGAAAGACGCCAACAGTGTCGGCTCGACAGAGCATGTCATAGGTGGCTTTGTCTTCACGGGGGATATCCTGCATCCGGCCTGGTTTGCCAGGGAGTGTTTTCATTAAATTCAACGCTCGTTTGAGTGCTGATAACATCCCTAGCGCCAGAATATCGACCTTTAATAAACCTAGTGACTCAAGGTCGTCCTTATCCCACTGAATCACGCGACGATCTCTCATGGCTGCGTTTTCAATCGGCACCAGTCTGGATAACTTGCCGCGGGCAATCACAAAACCACCGCTATGCTGGGATAAGTGGCGCGGGAAACGTAGTAACTGTGTCGCGAGACTGGCCCATTGCTGGGCCTGCATTGAGCTTGTATCGAGACCACATTCTGCAAACCGTCCGAGCAAATCCTGTTTGCTATCAAACCAGTGATGCGACTTAGCAGCCATATCGATGAAGGCTTCATCCATTCCCAGCGCTTTACCTGTTTCACGCAGTGCACCGCGAGGACGATAGGTGTGCACAGCCGCAGCGAGCGCGGCGCGGTTGGGGCCGTATTTTTTATAAATGTACTGAATGACTTCTTCACGTCGCTGGTGTTCAAAATCGACATCGATATCGGGCGGCTCACCACGCTCTTTTGAAATGAAGCGTTCGAATAACAGGCTATTGACCTCTGGGTTGACTTCGGTAATGTATAAGCAGTAGCAGACAACCGAGTTAGCAGCCGACCCACGTCCCTGACAAAGTATCCCTTGTTGACGCGCAAACTTGACGATGTCATGCACTGTTAAAAAGTAGGCTTCATAGGCTAATTCGTTAATCAGATGCAGCTCGTGTTCGATCGTTTTTTTTAGATGCTCAGAAACGCCGTTAGGATAGCGCAAGGCTGCCCCTGCATATACTTCGCTTCGCAGATAACTGGCTGGTGTTTGTCCCTTTGGAATAACTTCTTCTGGGTATTCGTAGCGTAATTCGTCGAGTGAGAAATGACATAAACTAGCGATTTTCATCGTCTCTGCCAATGCCTCTGTCGGATAGATATTTGCCAGCCTGAGTCGGGAACGTAGATGTTGCTCTGCATTGGCTGCCAGCGCATAACCGCATTCGGCAATGGACTTGCCTAGTCGGATAGCTGTTAACGTATCTTGTAAAGGTTTGCGGGATCGCACATGCATCAGTACATGTCCTAGAGCGACCACCGGCAGGCCTAATCCAGTGGCAACATGTGCCACGCCTTGTTGATGATAGTAGTCACCTGACTGCAGCAATAAATTCAATCCTATCCAGACCCTCTTGGCAAAAATCTGCGCGCACCATTTTGCCTGTAAAGCTAGGATGTCAGTCTGCACTGGATAATCGGGAACCAAAATCAAAAGACAGTCTGGAAGACCTGACAAATGCTCGTAGTCATTTGTCGGTGCGCTCAGATCTTCATGCGTGAGCAGATAGTTGCCTTTGCTGCAGCGACTACGCCCTAAGGTAATGAGTTCAGATAAATTCCCATAGCCCTCGCGGTTCATTGCTAAGGCGATTAGGGTGATAGGTGGAAGTGTTTCATCCTTTTGGGTTAGCTTGAAATAAGTGCCGACAATATAGGTTAGTTGTTGCAACTTGGCTTCATCGTGTGCGCGGACGATGCCTGCGAACGAGCATTCGTCGGTGATTGCCAGCGCATGGTAGGCTAATTGAGACGCACGTTTGACTAATTCTTCGGCATGCGATGCGCCATGTAAAAAGCTGAAATTCGATAGGCAGAATAACTCGGTATACGCAGGCAATAGCGTTGTTGCCGGGTTTTTGTTCAGGTTTTTATCCAAAAATTGCATAGTTTGATATTGTTGATGATGGCGTCACTGAGGTTGTTACTGATGGACTCTCTAATGCTCTGCGCGTTATCCGAAAATGCCATGCAAGAACCACGCAGGCGCTGCATTATTCCGATGAGAGGAGCGTTCACGATAAATCCAGTAACGTATATGATCAGCACTGACGGCAACAAAGTAGTCTCGTACCTGAGTCTGATCGGTCCACCAGCCAGCTTCTATTCGTTCAGCCGGCGAAATCAGTGTGAGTTCTGAATCTAAGTAAGGTTTATGTCGGCGGACTTCGAGTACGATAGCCTGCGCTAATAGCCATGTTGGTCTGAGTATCGTCAACGGTGTTACTGAGCTTTCTTTGGAATGCGTTGATACGGATGGCTCCATCACTGAAATCCATTGATTAGCAAATTCAGGACGGTGATCTTCCTGGCTACAAGGGCGTAACACCTGCGCTGCACCGAGTCGTGCAACCAATAAACCCAGCAAATGTTGATGATCTGCCGGATTGGTGACGGTTTCGGGAAACAAGGAATCACTTGCCAGCGCTCTAGTCACCGTCTCTGGGGCTTTAAGCACGAGACTGATCACAGGCCCAGGTAAGCGTAAAA
This sequence comes from Undibacterium sp. RuRC25W, assembly GCF_049339825.1. Classification (NCBI taxonomy): domain Bacteria; kingdom Pseudomonadati; phylum Pseudomonadota; class Betaproteobacteria; order Burkholderiales; family Oxalobacteraceae; genus Undibacterium; species Undibacterium sp. RuRC25W. Next base: position 139,426 of record NZ_JBMPPD010000004.1, read on the forward strand.
GAGAAATTTTTTCTTTGAGTAACGGTAGTAAGTTAGACTCTTGCCAACTGGCGACGGCCAGATCGATGTCAAGCACACTCGGCGCAACTGCCTGACGACCACGTTCATGTTGTAGCTCAAGGCGTAATTGTTTGACAGCGAACTGATGCGCATGAAGCCATCCCAATAGTTGGCTTAACAAACTCCGGCTATAAGTAAATAGTTCCTCTGTACTATCTGACCGATCCGGCAACTCTATCTTGGCACAAAATTCAGGCGCAGCCACAATCCATATTTGTGGCGTTGAACGTGACGAATAAGCAAGATCAAGTTCTGCCAACAAACTCTTACCACATCGTCGTTGCAAACCAGCGCGGGGTAATGCTTTCAGGTCTGCAAGGGAATGGCATGCGAGGCCTTGCAACAGGTCGTGTGAGCTTGCCGCAGCGATCAATAAATCCACGGATAAGCGGTCAGTGGCGGCCGAAATGTGTGTCGTACGCAGACAGGATTGCCCCAAGCGACCAATACGTGCCGCATTTCTGGCGAATAACCATGCTGTTTTTGCGGTCGGTGCACAGCCGATTGTGGGACTATATCCCAGCGACTTAACGGTTGAACGCACCAGACGTCGCAATGAAGGCAATCCTCCAAATAGTCTGATGCTGGCACCAATATCGAGCAAAATACTGGCATCTTCGGCGAAGCTAACCTGTGGTGTGTAACGGAGTAGGGCAAGTGCGATGGCGGATAAAGCGGCTGTTTCACGGGTATTGTCTTGCGTGAAAAAATGTACGTCAGGAAGTAGCATTTGTACGCCACCACGTCGCATACCAACACGTACCCCCGCCACCATCGCCGTGTGAGACATTGCGATAACACGATTTTGCTTTAATACGACGATGGCGGAAGACCTTAACCCATGTTGCCAGCAGGGGATGAAGGCCTCCAGTTCAATCAATGGCAGATGGACTGCAATCCAGGTCGACTCTCCTGTATCTGCGCGAAGTTTCATGTTGTAGTCTGCTAAAAGTATGAATGGGTATGGTTAGAGTCGGTAATGATTTAAAAAATACTGGTCTGCTTTTGCTGATCTTGCCGCGACAATCCCAATGGACTGTCCGGCACAGATTGCCGGAGCGGTTCAATTACCCGGCTTGACAGATAGGGGTGATCATTGGTGTATAAAAATAGCGGGGCTTCGTTGCTTGCTCCACGACGTTTGAGGATATTGATCTGCATCCCTGATGCTTTTGGGGTCAGAGCAATCCGTAAGACCGCAGGTGATGGTGACTGCGCAGCCTGCATCGGGCGGATAACAAAAAATAATGTCTGTGATTTTTGCGCCAACAGATGCAGCCGTCGCAATACCTCAGTTTTTATCTGCTTTTGCCAGAGTAATAAAGCACCACAACTACCATTTTTTAAAATTTGCTCTGCTGACCACAAATGATCACTGTGCTTCGTCCCCGCAATCCAGAGCAGAGAAACAGCCTCAGCCGCATCCTGTTGGTAGGCTGATGCAAAGGGAATATGCGGTGGTGCGAGAAGGGCGACAGGGCGGTGATCAAGTCGTTTCAGCGCGGGCATCAATAGATTTAATTCTGCAGTACCAAACTGCGCAATCAGGATTTCGATTAACTGACCCAACGGCCAGCCCGCATTTGGCAACTCCTGATTTAAAGCGATATAACCGGTATGAATTGTTGCGGCCATATCATGCGCTAACTGCGATGCACGCCAGATACCCGGATATCGGTTTTCTAACCTATGTCGTTCATGAGTGCGGTCAGCTGGCAAATGAAGTTGAGTCATCACAAAGCAATATACTGATTAAATATACAGTATATTGTCTGAGCGCTGAAACTTCAAAAGAATTTTATAGAAAAATATAAAAAAGCCTGCAAACCCAATACCAGTAAGGGTTTTAGGTAAATTTCTATAATTTTATAAGAAACGATAGGGTGTGCAGATTACGCAACATTAATACAAATACTGATTGCTTATACAGTACTTTGTGTTAAAGTTTGTATCAAGGACAAACGATGATTTAAATGAAGATGAGACGTTCTCAATGATGTCCTGAATGATATTTTTGTATTATCAACCGACACGGAGATTGACCATGGCACACCTCGACACAGCATTTGACACCCGATTTAGTTTGCAATTCGCGCCTACCTCTTTTTTGATGCGCTTAGGCCGCCGTGAAATTTTTGTTTGCCGTGATTTCAGACAGCGTGCTTACCATGTGAATCCTGTGATTGATTGTTCTACAGGCGTACAAGCAGGGCACTTAGAAATTTTATTTTGCAAAAAGTGGTTGATTATATTGTCTAAGGCAAACTGGTAATTGTTGCGAAGTCTAGGAGGGTAAAACCATCGAGCGACATCGTGACGAGGTTATTATCAAGCTCTTGTGATCTGATTCAGGATAGAAGTTGCTTTTGCCATCTAGATCAGTGAGGGGGATGTTTTTTACCTTGCAACGCAAGGCTCGCTGTATAGCCGTTGGTTACATCAAGAGGGTAGACATGAATATCTTTGAGCTTATCGCTAAACTCAGGAGTAATTTGGGTCTCGTATTCAGTTAACGCGCAACCTGCACATTTTAGTGTTGCTTCAAGTTGTGTCCAATATTGTGCGAATACCGGAGCTTGATGTGGTTTTGCAGTAGCAATAAGAGTTGTAGTTCGTCGTTCACCAAAATAGAGTCGGGCAACATCTTGCCAATCAACGGGTAAGTCAATTCGCATGATATCGACGCCAATTCGGCCTAGGCCGCTAATGGCTGCAACAGAGATGCCAGACTCATGGCTAGTTGAAATGTGTACGTCGACGTCACCGATGGACACTTTTACTCCCTCAGCAATCACGCTTGTTATCCGTAATTGCTCAGCAGGTGAGTGAAATGCCGCTGCTAAAAACTCACTGAGCGCTAGACGAAGATGCTGCCTGGCGGCATCACGTGCCATGTTCTCTGGGGTGAGTGTAGCGATGACAATTATTTTTCCTGATGCAAACTTCTCCAGTGCTACCTGAGCCTGGAGAGGCCATATTAATACTGAAAAATAGTTACTCATCGCCATCAGAGAATGAAAGATACAACAGATTAAATTCCTGTCATTGCCGCCGGACATCCACGCCAACTTGAATTGGCAGGTATAAATTCGCCTTTCATTACTAATGTCAGCGCCCCGAGGCTCGCACCGTTACCGACCTCAGCACCGTATAAGACTGAACTACGTGCTCCCATATAGACACGCTCACCGATTACCACATGATCCACCTTCATCACACGATCTTCGAATAAATGTGTCTGTGGGCAGGCTAGGGCATTAATTTCTGTGTAGTTGCCAATGCTTACGCAATCAAACTCAGTAATATCAGTTGTATCTAGATACACCCCTTTACCGATTCGGCATCCCAGCATATTGAAAGCAAGAGGAAGCCACGGCGTACCGCGTAAGTAACGCATAAAATTGGGAATAGCGACGCCCTCATACAGATTAGTGATTCCTTCTGAGAGCCAGACAAACGGTGTCCACATCGGGACGCTCGCTTTTTTATAGCGATAGATCAACAACCATTTCAATACTAAAACAAAGCCAAAGCTGCCCATTCCGTATAGCAATCCGGCAAATAATAAGTATAAAAATACTTCCATCCAGCGATCGTCACCTGCTAAAGGCATGAGATTGAGTACTACCGTATAGCCCACCGCGATGATAATCGCATGCGGCGTAATAATACGGAAGGCTTCAACTAAACCACGACCGATACGTCTTGCTGCCGAAGGCGTAAAGGTTAAATTTTCTGGAAATCCTTTGGTTTCTTCGCGGGCTGGCAGATGAATCGGAGGTGAGCCTAACCACGTGTCACCTGCATGCATTTGCGCATTTGTGGGTGCGCAACTGTGAACGCCAATCAACACATTTTCAGGTAAAATAGTACCATCGGGGATGTAAGCGCCATTACCAACAAAACTACGCCGCGATATGACTGTTGGCTGCATTTTCATCCATCCAGCGTCAATTTCTTCGTCACCCAGCAAAACTGCATCAGCGATAAACGTTTCATCACCAAGCGTCAGCATATCTGGAACCACCCCTAATGCTGTCGAAATCTCAGCGCCTTTCCCTACCTTAGCACCTAACAGACGGTACCAAAACGGGGCGTAGACTGTCGCATAAATACCGTGTAATACGTGCAAACTAGACTCTTGAATCTGATTGACCAGCCATTTTTGACAATACGTATTGCCATGAATTTGATATAGGCCAGGTTTGAGTTTTGGCAGAATAAACCATCTGATTCCTGCTGACAATAAAGCAGTACAAATAATCAGAAGAGCAGTTGCAGGGAATGCCAACGTGAAATATTTAGTTAACTGGAATGGAATCGAGCTACTTTGCAACCAAGGGAATGTATCAGCATTATCAAACCAATCAATGATGACAAAGCTAGGAAATACCGGTACGAAAAATAAAGAACCAATCAGCAAGGTGCCAATAATGAAAAATACCATCTCACCGATAGCTCGGATGTTCGAGAAAAGAGGGCGGGGTGGTAAGTTGCTTGGGTCAAAGGCAGAAAAATCTCTCGCAGGGGAACCTTTCCAAACGCGTCCTGCAGGAATGACCATGCCATCCGCTAGTGCGGATTGACCATCAAGATGCGCTCTGGGTTCTAGGCTAACGTTTCCTTCCAACACTGAATACGAACCTACATAAGCATTTTCTTTGATGGAAATTGACCCAAGAATCAACTCCCCATGCCAGACCCGCGCATTTTCTAAATTAACCGCGCTGCCAATACTGACACCATCACCTAGATTCAGCAGATCCGGCACTCTCAGCGTAATGGATCCAATCGTCACGTCTTTGCCAACTTTTGCACCTAATGCTCGCAACCACAAAGGATACAAGGAAGAACCACTCAACATATAGGTCGGCGCAGCTTCAATCAGTCGATCACCTAACCACCATCGAAAATACGTCAATCCCCATAACGGATAGCGTCCGGCCTTTAAACGACCCACAACGATCCATTTGCCCGCAATAGCAATGCCAAATTCAGCAAGCGTCAGCAAAAGGAATGTTACCAATGAGAGTAGAACCGCTCTGATACTTGAGTCGTCAGGATCACCTGTCAGAAAGTGATAGGCAAAGAACGGTGCTAGCCATTGCACCATCCTAATCGCTACTAGCCATGGAATAACGAGCGCCTGTGCCGTGCCGCATAGCCAGCGCTTCCAGGTTGATGGCGGCACCCAATCCGCTTCTTTATCATGCATATTGTCTTGGGCAACGCCTGCAACTTCTAATAGTTCGGCGATTTTACCTACACTACGTTGCTGATAGATGTCCGCGATTTTGAAATACGCAAAACGACTATTTTTCCGTAATAGCGAAACCAGCCTCGCAGCCATGAGCGAGTGTCCGCCTAGGTCAACGAAAAAATCAGAATGGCGTCGGATCGTTTGTCCCGGGAATAAACTATGTAAAGCAGCAAACAAAAATTCTTCCGTTTTGTTTGCTGCACTATCTGATTCACCTAGATTAACTGTGCTGCCTAACTCTAATTTTTTGAGCGCATTTCTGTCGATTTTCCCTGAGGTCAGACGTGGTACCTCGTTCAGAAATTCAAATCTGGAAGGAACCATGTACGGCGGTAACACTTGAGACAAATGAGAACGTAATGTCGCTTTAAATTCAGCATCGGAAGGGCAGCTTTCTGCTTTCGTCAACGCTGCCTCATCACGCATAATAAATGCCATGATTTGATCAATGTCATCTTCTTTTCGTAGGATGACTGCGGCCGTACCAACGCCGGGTTGTTGTGCAAGAACTGCTTCAATTTCACCAAGTTCAACCCGAAAGCCCCGGATTTTCACCTGATCATCAGCACGTCCTAGACATTGAATGCTGCCATTTGTCTCAATACAGGCGAGATCACCGGTGCGATATAAGCGTTGATCAAAGGGACCAGTTGCCCAAGGATTGAGTAGAAATTTTTCCGCAGTCAGATCAGGGCGTCCGAGATAGCCAATGGCCACCCCAGGGCCTGAGATGCATAGCTCGCCTGTTTCTCCTGCTGGTAATAAACGCAGTCCATTTTCGATATCAGTCGCTACGACCATCATCGAGTAATTCGGCAAAGGCGTTCCAATATTAACAGGCTGGTTGGCATGTAAAGAGGCAAGGCTCGCAGAAACGGTCGCTTCAGTTGGTCCGTAGGTGTTAAATATCTGCCGACCGGCGCGACTAAACCGATTGACTAAGGTTTCAGGACACATCTCGCCGCCGAGGTTAATCAAGCGAAGACTAGTTATGTCCTGCGAGAACAAGGCAAGCAACGTTGGCACGGCATGGAGAACGGTAATCTGATTTACCTCTAAAGCCAGAGGCAGCGCATCAGGATCAGCAGTAATTTCTTTCGGTGCTATCCACAGAGTAGCGCCCACCAAATAACTGATCCAGATTTCCTCAAACGACATGTCAAAAGCGACTGAGAAACCTTGATACACTTTATCTGATTCACGGATACCCAACACCGCGTTTTCGGAGCGTAAAAAATGGCAGATACTGGTCTGATTAACGACGATGCCCTTTGGTTTTCCAGTTGATCCAGACGTATATATGACATAGGCTGGGGCTAGTGGATCGGCTGTTTCTCGTCTAAGCAGAGGTGTCTGCTTTTCATTCAGGATAGTCTCAGCAGCCCAGATTTGGCAGGGCAAATCTTTACAGATATTACTCAGTGCGGCACATGTCAATAATCCAACAGCTTGTGCGTCGACCAAGCAAACCGCAATACGATCGATCGGTGTGTCAGCATCAAATGGTAACCAGGCAGCGCCTGTCTTTGCAATACCGGCTTGCATTACCAATAAATCGATGCCTCGCGGCAACCAAAGACCAACAATGTGACCTGAACGAACACCAGCGTGGAGGAGTGCGGATGCAACTTGATCAGCACGCTCGTCAAGTGTGCCGTAGCTCATTACTTGATCTTGAAATACAAGCGCAGCCTTGTCTGGAAAGCGTTGCGCGGTGTTTTCCAATATATCAGCAAGTATTTCGTCACGGATAAGATTAGGATTGTTTTCGCCATATAAGACGTGTGGGTTCAACTGAGTGCTGCTTGACAAAGACATAAAATCGATAAGGGAGCTTGTAATATTGTTATTTATTTTATCCGTATTTCTTCAAACTAAATTGATAAAAAAGGATAAATATTTTTTATTCAGAAGAATACATTCCCTGAAAAAGCGCATAGGCTGTTCTCGTTTACCGTACCAAACATGTGTTTGTTCGTATGCGTCGGTGAGATTTTATTATCACATACATTCATGCGAATAATATGACAGTCGTCTCGTAATCAATGAAGTATTTTTGTGATAACAATAAAATAATGCTGAAGTTAAAAAAAGCGTGTAAGTATTTCAATTACTTAGATAAAAACACGAATAATAATTTCAGTGAAAGCATTAAAAAGGTGTACAGTTATCACGTCCAATTAATTGGACGTAACTTATTACTTCCACCAATTTATGCGCTAATCATTCATCTTCTTGCAATCAAATTAGTTGTGTTGCTTTTGCATGTGTTGAAAAAATCTAATCCAGCCTCAGTGTTGCTACCTCATGGAGACTTACGATGAAATCCATTCTTAAACTATTCACAGCTATTTTTTTCTTTAGCGTAATCAATGTGACTCTCGCAGCAGACGTTCCTGCTGACGCGGTTGCCATGGTTGAAAAGGGTTTGTCGTATTTAAATAAAAATAGCAAAGAAGGCTTGATTGCTGAAATCAATAATAAAAATCCCGAATTCATCAAAGGGGATATCTATCTCTACGTTCGGAGTATTGATGGAATTATTCTGGCTCATCCAGTCAACGCAAAATTAGTCGGCAAAAATATGCTCGAGCTACCAGACGCAGATGGAAAACTCTACAGAAAAGATATCGTCAATTTGGCAAAAACCAAAGGTAAAGGGTGGGTCGACTATCGTTACAACAATCCCGTTTCTAAAGAAGTCGAAAACAAATCGACCTACATTGTTAGAACGGGGGACATCATCTTAGAAGCTGGCATTTACAAAACCAAATAAATCCGTTGACGATAACACATTTGATGATCGATTCTCTTTGGCAGAATCGATCATCAAGGCATTGCACAAAAAATTTACCAAGAGCAGTTTCGTGAGTTTTGCGTTGTTGTCATTGAATGAAAACGATTGTCACGCGTCATTTCTTCCGCAGGTGTAATATGAAATAATGACTTTCCGATCATTTCTGTCATGAGAGTCAGTATGAAAAAACTCGTCACATCGTTTATCTGCGCAACATTAGCATTAAGCCTCGCCGCCTGCAGTACGCCACCTGCCCCTAAGGCGAATATTCCAGTTCTTCCAATTGCTCAGCTTGATCGTGGTGTACAAATCGTATTGCCAGACAATGTACTCTTTGAAAGCGGTAAGGCGGAAGTTAATCTTGATGCTTCGCGATCCTACCTCGAACGTATTGCGTATCTATTGACCACCAAAACTAATAAAATCGTTTCGGTTGAGGGGCATACTGACAACCTCGGCTCAACTGCATTGAATCAAAAATTATCTGAACAACGTGCGGCGGCAGTCAAAAAAGTGCTGACTGACCTCAAAGTGCCTGATGCACGAATGACTACTGTAGGATTTTCTTTCACGCATCCAGTCGCCTCAAATGCGACCGACGAGGGACGAAAATTTAATCGCCGGACAGAAATTATTATCCTTGATGAGAAGATTGAAAACATCACTCAGGGAGAGGCAGCAAATACGTTTGAAACTGCATTTAGTAGACTCAAGAGTATGGTTGACCAAGGCATTTTACAGTCGCCTGAAAAATAGAAAGACCGCCATGGAAACTCAACTGAAACGTCGCCTGATGTTGGCAATGGGCGCTAGTCTGCCATTTGCGGCATCTGCAGCACAAAAAAATACCGGCGATACAGTCGCTGCCAATAAACCGACTGCTTCTGGTCGCCCACCCAAAGTTGGTTTAGCGCTTGGCGGCGGCTCAGCACGCGGGTTTGCGCATATCGGTGTGATCCAGGCACTCGAAAAGCATAAAATCCGACCTGACCTTGTGGTCGGTACCAGTGCTGGCAGTATTATTGGCGCCTTTTACGCAGCAGGATTTACTGGTGCGCAAATGGAAGAGGTCGCCCTTAAACTGAAAGATATGGAAGTCATCGATCTCTCTGTGGGATCTAAACGAGGGATGGTCGTTGGAACCGCTTTACAAAACGTGGTGAACCAATATTTGCAGTCCAAACCGATTGAAACTTTCCCTATTCCATTTTGCGCTGTTGCAACGAATTTAATTTCTGGTAAAGCCAATTTGTTCCGATCTGGCAATCCCGGATTTGCTGTGCGCGCGTCTTGTAGCATGCCTGGGGTCTTCATCCCGGCAAGACAGGGTAGCGATGAGTTTGTCGATGGTGGTCTGATCAGTCCTCTGCCAGTCAACGAAGCAAGAAAAATGGGGGCAAATTATGTGATTGCCGTTGACGTGAGTGCACAGACAGACAATGCCAATTTATATGGGATGTTTGAATTGCTGATGCAGTCTTTTGACATTATGGGGCAATCATTGATACGTATGGAAGCAGAAAAAGCTGACATTCTCATTCATCCAGATCTTAAAAAATTCTCAAGTACTGATTTCCAATCACGAAAGGAGCTTATTGCTGCCGGTTACCAAGCAGCTCTTCAAGCGATGCCGCAGATTAAACAAGCGTTGGCTACATTAGTGTAAGTGAATTAACTTTGATAAGTTTTACTTCTGAGTCGGAGGACACAATGATTCATTGTTGACGTCAGAAGTGAAATTGACAACTGTATTTATTTGCAACGTTACGGTTGACTAGGAATGAGGTTATTGATTTATTTCTTAATCAACTAAGGCTATCCCGTTAAGATTGACTAAATTTGACAAAGTTGAGACAGCTAGAAGCAAGGATTTAATATAAGATCAAATAGAAATTCATTTGGGCAAGTATTCGTTACCACAACAACAAAAAGCTCTACAGCTTACACCGACGGTCATATGAGAAAATTAATAACATCTCTATTCCCAAGGAAAAAACTCACCCCCACTTCGCTTCTGACACGAGCGAGGCAGCATGAACTGCGGATTCGACTGATCCTACGAACAGGATCGGCGATCACTATTACCATCTGTCTCGCCTGGCTTATTTTATTTCTCGTTATCGTGAACTGGCTCGGCATTACCTTTGTCTCACTTACTATTGCGGCACTTTTTTATTCGCTACGTTTAGAACAAAGAAATTTGCTAAGAGCTGCATCATGGATTTGGTTAACGTGCTTGTATTTAGCCGTTTTTCTGAGTGCCGCTTTAACTGACATTCCTACACTAACGACGCCGCGGACGATTCATCTTTGTTTTCTCCCGTTAGCTGCTGCAGGCTGTCTTTTACTCAGGGAAGAAAATGCTTTTATACGCAACACATCCACCGTCGTTTGTTTGCTTGCTTATGGCTATTTTGCCGTAGTTAATCCGATCTGGATCACACCTTACCTTTTGGATGAAAGTATCAGAGTCCCCGGTACTGCACTGAATGTCCTGTTCGGTTTAGTTGCTTTATTTTTTACACTACATGCGTTTCAAGCCGACGTTAGGGATAAAGATTCACTTGATGGGGAAATTGCCGATGGTCTTATTCGGGGAGAAATGGAGCTTTATTATCAACCCCAGTTGAATGAAAAAGGAGAAGTTGTTGGTGCCGAGTCTTTGCTGCGCTGGCGACATCCTGCACGTGGTTTTATTTCTCCAGCAGAGTTCATTCCTGTCGCCGAAGCTGCCGGGCTGATGCCGCAGTTAGGTGACTGGGTTCTCAAAACTGCATGCGAACAACTGGCGTCATGGAGCAATCATCCATCAATGAAGCATCTATGGCTTGCAGTGAACGTTAGCGCATCACAATTCGTTGATCAACGGTTTGCCGAAAACGTCCTTATTCAAATAGCAGATGCCGGTGCGCCAGCCCGCCTACTAAAAATAGAACTTACCGAAAGTACGCTTGCCCAAGACGTCAATGATGTCGTCTCTATTATGTCGATGCTTGGTCGCCACGGTATTCAATTTGCATTGGATGATTTTGGCACTGGTTTTTCGGCACTTTCCTATCTTCGACAATTACCTCTGACGCAATTGAAAATAGATAAAAGTTTTGTTGGTCAAATGACAGTGTCTGAAAAAGATTTAGCAATTGTAAGAACGATTATTACTCTAGCTACAGAATTAAATCTTCAGATTCTCGCCGAGGGGGTTGAAACAGAAGAGCAGCGCAGTTTACTTTTTGAGATGGGATGCATGCATTTTCAGGGATTCCTTTTTGGGCGTGCGATACCTTCTAAAGATTTCTTACAGTTTGTAGAGCGACGAGAAAAAACATCTAACATTAATTTGTAATCTATTGAAAAACAATACGTAGGATCTCGTCAGCTTCACCCGTCGTACCACCTAAGACGATATCGTTGGTGCCTGACCTGTATAAACCTAGTGCAAGCTTTTGTATCGCTATGCGATCGACTTCTTGTCGGCGGAATGGTGGAGTAACAGGCACCCAGATGCCTTCTAATATCCGCATCGTTTGCTTAGGTTAAGCGCATATTATTTCTCTGAAGATATTCATTGTGTCTTGCAACAACACATTGTTGCAATCTGCTATAAACTTACGCTAAGGTTGTGAAGCGGGCAGCTTTGCAGAAGCTCGCTATGACCTGATTGGAATCCCAATCATTCTTCACAACGTCATTTATGCAGGTGATTTTGTGAGATCAATGCGTAGAACGAGTACGTTGTTACTACCGCCATAAATAAGAGCGGAAAATTTATAAATCATCTTATTTTTGATTAGGGCGTGTTGACATTTATTTTAACCAAAGCATCGAAGCTGCAATTGCCACAAATGAAGCAAATCGTTCAGCGAGTTTGTCGTATCGCGTTGCAACCCGCCTAAATTGTTTGATGTGAGCAAAGA